>CALBVX010000112.1 GCA_937969515.1 uncultured Croceitalea sp.
ATTACCTTTAGGAATATCACGCTTAAAAGGAACTTTTATTTGTAACTCGTCGGCTTCGAACTTCTTATCTTCTTTTTTCTCTTTATCGTCTTCTTTGTCCGTTTTGGTAGAGTCTGATTTTTTCTCTGTTTTCTTTAGTTCTTTCTCTTTCTTTTTGGCCGCCGTAACGCTATCTGCAAATTGCTTGCCCGCTGCCAGGTCATACCCGAAAAAGCTAGACCCTAAAGACCAATGAACAGTTTTACTATCTGATGACCAAACAGGAAATTCGCCTCCCATTACGGTTAATTTGACCGCAGGAAAAGCAGCATTTTCTGCTTTTGCCAATGAAATAGTTGGTGTTTTTCCGTATCTAGGGATGGTAACCTTGTAAACGTCATTATTGATTTTTGCTAATACCGATTTACCATCGGGAGATATACGAATTTCTTGCGGTTGTGAAGATTGGTCATTTGGTTCTTCGTTTCCATTTTTACCTGATAGAATATCATGCCCCCCAAACGCATCATGAAAAACATCTTGCGAACCATACGTTACTATCCCTTTCAATTTTAAATGTTCTTTGATATCTGTACCATCCCATCGCATTGAGATCAAACCTTTGCCTCCTTGGTAGAGATAAACCCTATCATCAATTTTAGCAAAATGAGGTCTTACCCTTCCCTTTGTTTTATCAATAACATTAATAGGCCCGCCATCCGCATTTATCCAAACTAAATCTTCAGCTGTTCTGCCTGACAATGGACCAACTAAATCTTCAAATACTTGTGCGCTTCCACGATGAAAAGCAATTCTATTAGAGTTATATGACCATTCAGGGTATGTATATACACCTGGAGTAGTTGTTAATTTGGTGGCTCTTGCTCTTCCATCAACGTTAATTTTATAAACGTCTCCCCCACCCTGTTTCCATGAAGTGAACACTACAAACTTACCATCAGGGGACCATGAAGGATGAGCCTCAATAAAATCGTTATTTGTAAGTCTTCTAGGAGTACCATTAGGATACTCCATAACATACAAACTGTTCAAAGCTGTAAATGCCAACTTAGAACCATCTGGGGAAGGTTTGGCATTACGTATTTGAGTCGCAAAAGCCTCGGCTTCATCCGTAATAGGATATTTAAACTGTAATAAAGGCCCCATATCCAGCTTCACATCAACCGAAAAAGGAATTTCGGTGGTAGTGTTATTTTCAATAGAAATCGAATAAATCTTTCCACCATAAGAAGCAATTAAATTCTTACTATCTGGCGTAAAAGACATTGCTGGTAGAACACCTAATGGCGCTATTGATTCTTGCTCATCACGCTGAACAGGGTATGCGAGCCATTCTTCATCTCCTGTTTTTAGGTTACGTATTACCAAGCCGGTCTCAGCTTCAAAACGAGTACCAAAAACCAACCAATTTCCATCCGGTGATAATGTAGGCGTAAAGGCTGAACCATACTTAGAAGTGATGGACGCCATATCACTATCTTCCATATCATAAGTAGCAATTTGATATTGTGGAAGCTGCGCATTATAATTCCATGAACCGCGGCGCTGAGAGAAGTAAAGTAATTTACCATCTGAAGAGAAAGCAGGGTCTATCAACTTTATGTTTTTTGGCTCACTTACCAACTGACTACCAGAGCCTCCATCTTTATGGTAAATATGGGGTTTGATATTTCTTCTTCCTTTGACCCCGACAATATATTCGCCATCGGGAGTCCACTCGGCCGAAAAGAAGTTATGTTTGCTCTCTTTGGTTATTTGTTTGTCTTCTTTTGAAGACAAGTCCATTGTCCAAATATTATCCGAGCCACTTTTATCGGATATAAAGACCAAGGATTTCCCATCTGGACTATATCTTGGAAGCACATCATACGCAATGCCTGATGTTATCTGCGTTGCTTTTCCCCCGGCTATCGGAATGGAATAAATATCACCCATTAAATCAAAGACAATGGTTTGTCCATCAGGACTTACATCCAATGAAATCCAAGTACCTTCATCAGTGGTAAACTCAACTGTACGTTCTGGTTCTAAAGGCAGTTCTTTTGTTGCCTTTTTGGTGGAATCTTTTTCTTTTTCTTGAGCGAAAGTGCTTGTAAAAGTAAAAAGCACTAAAAGCATCAGCCAGATGCTTAGAATACGATTTTGCATGTTGGTAGTTTGATTAATTCGTTGTCTCGTAAGATAACTAAACTACCTGTAAATAAGAGTAGATATTAACTTAGAAATAACAATAAATTGTTCATCTATTCTTCTTCCGAGGCTTTGTCATCATCGTTCGAGGTATCTGAAAAATCTTTTATACCATGGTCATTGAGAATATTATACCATTGGATGATTTTTTTGATATCACTGGCATAAACCCTATCCTCATCATAATTGGGCAATATTTCAAAGAAATATTCCTCCAATTTAATTTTGTCCTCTTTATGACCGATAGAAGTTTTACCACCGTTCTCTTTTTCAAAGATTTTTTGAAAAACCTCTCTTAATGGTACTTCTTCCTCTAAAGTATAAATAGCAATCTCTGAAAGTACACTGACATTATTGCGCAAACTTACCGTGACCCTTTTACCATCTAAAAGCGATTCACCTACAAAGCCTGCTCTTGTTTGGGTAAGTAACTTGTATAGACCTGGTTTGCCTCCTATAGAAAGAATTTTATCTAATGCCATTATTAACAAAATTTATGCGCGCAAAAATATGCTTTTAGTTGAGAATGCAAGTTTTTTTAACGTGCTTTTTTAGGGTTGGGAAAACGCATTTTATATTCAATATTAATTTTCCCTTTTGATATCTTTTCGAGACGATTCTTTAATAATCTTTTCTTTAAAGAAGAAAGTTTATCCGTAAAAAGAATTCCTTCAATATGGTCATACTCATGCTGAATCACACGAGCCAGAAGCCCATCGTAAGTCTCGGTATACGATTTAAAGTTTTCATCTTGATAGGTAATTTTGACCGTATCCTTTCGATTGACATCTTCCCTAATGTCTGGTATGCTCAAGCATCCTTCATTAAATGCCCATTCCTCCCCAGTCTCTTCTTCAATTTTAGCATTGATAAAGACTTTTTTAAAACCACTCAATGCTTTTTGCTCTTCTTCGGTTAAGTCTTCATCATCGGAAAAAGGAGTAGTATCTACTAAAAACAACCTAATCGGCAGGCCTATTTGGGGAGCTGCCAATCCAACGCCGTTGGCATTGTACATCGTCTCCCACATATTCGCCAATAACTCTTTTAACTGGGGGTAAGCCTCGGTAATCTCATCTGCTTTTTTTCTTAAAACAGGGTCTCCGTAAGCTATAATTGGTAATATCATAAACTATCTTCTATCTAAATATGCCTGTAAAATTATTGTGGCACTAATCTCATCAACCAAAGCTTTATTTTGTCTTTGCTTCTTTTTAACACCTGAAGCAATCATACTTTGCACTGCCATTTTTGAGGTAAATCTTTCGTCTTGTCGCTCCAACCGTATGTTAGGAAATTGCTTGGTAAATTTATTCAAAAACTTTTGAATAAGTACTTCGGATTCGGAAACAGAACCATCCATTTGTTTGGGTTCACCTATAATAACACATTCTACTTTTTCTTGAAGAAAATATGTCTTTAAAAAATCCATCAACTGCGGTGTTTCGACGGTCGTAAGACCAGAAGCAATGAGTTGTATTTCGTCTGTTACGGCAATTCCCGTGCGAACTTTCCCATAATCCAATGCCAACAAACGTCCCAAATTTGAATTTTTGGCAAAAATAACCCTAAAAATGTTATGCCCTTAAATTTGATTCAAATATTGTTTTGATACGTTTATATTTGCCAAAAAAGGGAACCATGACAGAATTAAGAACCCAAATAGAAAATGCTTGGGATAATAGAGCACTTTTAAAAGAAGCTGAAACTCAAAATGCCATACGCAAAGTTATTTCTTTACTAGATGATGGAGAACTACGTTGCGCTGAACCCACTTCTGATGGATGGCAAATTAATGAGTGGGTCAAAAAAGGAGTGGTTCTTTATTTTCCGATTCAAAAAATGGAAGTGCTTGAAGCCGGTATTTTTGAATATCATGATAAAATTCCATTAAAAAGAGGCTATCAAGAAAAAGGAATTCGGGTAGTACCTCACGCTGTGGCCCGACATGGCGCTTATATTTCTTCTGGCACCATTCTAATGCCCAGTTATGTAAATATTGGAGCTTATGTTGATGAAGGTACTATGGTAGATACATGGGCTACTGTTGGTAGTTGTGCTCAAATAGGAAAGAACGTACACCTTAGTGGCGGGGTCGGTATTGGCGGCGTTTTAGAGCCGTTACAAGCGGCACCGGTTATCATTGAAGATAATGCTTTTATAGGATCACGTTGCATTGTTGTGGAGGGAGTTAAGGTAGAAAAGGAAGCTGTTCTCGGAGCCAATGTTGTACTCACCGCGTCAACTAAAATTATTGATGTTACAGGTAGCGAACCAGTAGAAAGAAAAGGTGTGGTTCCGGCAGGTTCTGTGGTGATACCAGGCAGTTATACCAAAACATTCAATGCTGGAGATTATCAGGTGCCTTGCGCACTTATAATCGGTAAACGTAAAGAAAGTACAAACAAAAAAACGTCGTTAAACGATGCGCTTCGCGAATATGATGTAGCTGTGTAGTCTAAAATGAAAAAAATACTTGTCATACAACAGAAAATGATTGGTGATGTATTGGCAAGTACCCTACTTTGCGAACATCTTAAAATTCATTTTCCAGATGCCGAAGTTCACTTTTTAATCAATGAACACACTAGAGCCGTGGTTGACGGCCACCCTTCTATTGACAAAATAGTTCTGTTCAAGAAAAAATATAAAAAAGAAAGAAGACAGTTTTATACGTTTCTTAAGGGGATAAAAAAAGAGCAATATGATCTTGTAATTGATGTGTACTGCAAGCTAGAAAGTAATCTTATTAGTTATTTCTCTAGGGCTGCTTTGAAAATCTCTTATGAGAAATGGTATTCTAAATTTATTTACGATCATTTGTTCACCTATTCACAAAACCCCGATACAAAATTGGGTTTAGCTATCGAAAATCGATTATTATTACTTTCTCCTATTATTCCTAAACTTAAAGAACCAGAATTAGCACCCAAAATATTCCTTTCTAAAGAAGAACGAAGAGCCGCTGAGGAACTTTTGAGGCAACATAAAATTGATACTTCCAAAAAGGTATTTATGATCGGTATGCTGGGCAGTAGTTCGATTAAGAGTTACCCATTAGACTATTTGGCCAAAGTTATCGATTACATTACCCAAGAATATGAGGCAACTTTGCTTTTAAATTATATTCCTAGTCAAAAAGAGTATGTTAAAGAACTTCTTCAACTTTGCTCTGAAAAATCGAGGGAATCAGTTAAAGAAAACGTTTTTTGCTCTTCTTTAAGAGCGTTTTTAGGGCTATTAAGTATTTGTGATGCCTATATCGGTAACGAGGGAGGCGCAACAAACATGAGCAAAGCCCTTGGCATACCTAATTTCTCTATTTTTTCTCCTTGGATTTCTAAAAAAGCATGGTTAACCTACAATGAAAACCCTGCTAACTATGCCGTGCACTTGGCCGACTATTCAGAAAAAAATATTCTCAGTATGCCAAAAAAAGAGCGAAAGAAGAATTCGTTAGCACTTTATAAACTTTTTAAACCTGAATTTTTTAAGGAAGAGCTACTGCAATTTATCAAAAGAGAAGTCTTCTCTGAGTAACAATACCTGATAGGCATCCATAACAATTTTCCAATTCTTTTCCAGCATATAGGCTATTGCTAATTTGCCCTTACCACCATTTGGCAAATCGCAATCGTCAATTAAAACAATACTATTTTGATGTAAACGACTTTCGATCGCCTTAAATTCTAACAAATGATGTTCTTGGCTTTTCTTCTGTACCTCAACATCGCTGCTGTAGTCATAGCTATCCAAATAAAGTAAATCAACCTTGTCTTTAAAATTTTCTAAAAATATCAAAGAATCTGAATGGTGGATTTTCACAAACTCATTTAAGTTCTGCTTATCAACTTCTTGTTGGGCGTTTTTACAAGAATCTTCACTTATATCCACGGAATGCACGAACGCCCCATTTTCTTTTGCCCATTTACCAAAAACTATTGTTGCGGCGCCATTACTTTTAGCTCCGTGCAGACCTTCCCTTGAGGTTCCTGTTTCGATAATGGTTTTCGCCTCAATGGTTTTCATTAAATCCATCACCTTTAAAAAAGTATTCCTTCTTTTTCTAAAATCATACCTAAAAGGCATAAACGGATATAAAGATTTATGTTTTATAAATTTTCCAAGAAAAAAACCAAAAATTCCTAGGGCAAGAATCCAAATAAACCAATCCATAAAAATATTTTTTCAAATATAAGACAACCCTTTTCGGTTTTTAGACTCTGTATGGTAAAGGTTGGTATTACAAAATAAAATCAAGTTGTAAGAAAAATACTTATTCAGTACAATTTTATCTTCTTTTTTTTGTTATAGTTTTGCAACACCAAACCGCAAGAATACCAAATTATGGCTGAAATGCACACCCCAAAGCAGAAGCTATCGGCATTAATTATAACCTATAATGAGATTGGTTACATTGAAAGATGTATTGAATCAATTTCATTTGCAGATGAAATTATAGTTGTTGACTCTTACAGCACAGATGGAACTTATGAGTTTCTTTCAAAACAGCCTAATGTAAAGGTCATTCAAAATCCTTTTGCAAATTTTACAGCGCAAAAGTCGTATGCTTTAGAACAAGCCGCAAACGATTGGGTACTTTTTGTTGATGCCGATGAAGTGGTAACCCCTAATTTAGAAACAGAGATTGTTTCTACCATAAACGACCCCAAAGCTTGCGAGGCATATTGGTTCTACCGAACATTTATGTTTCAAAACCAAAGACTGAATTTCAGTGGTTGGCAAACCGATAAAAATCATCGCCTTTTTAAGAAAAGTAAGGTAAAGTTCACCGATGCCAAACTCGTTCACGAAACATTAGAAGTGGATGGCAATTCTTGCATTTTAAAAGAAAAACTAACACATTACTGTTACAAAGATTTTGAGGACTATAAATCTAAAATGCTTCATTACGGAAGGTTAAAAGCCAAGGAAGCATTCTACAAAGAAAAGAGATTTAACTATTTTCTTCTAGTGTTTAAGCCCCTTTGGAAATTTCTTTACCAATTCGTCTTACGTTTAGGTTTTCTAGATGGTAAAAAAGGAATAACTGTTTGTTATTTGAATGCCTTAAGTACGTTAGAGCGTTACCGTGAGTTAAAACGATTGGAAAAAAAGAATGAGTTGGCTTATTACTTGGTTATGCCATAGTGGGTCCAAACGTGTTTTTCTGTTTTCGTTTCTTTTCTAATTTTTTTGTTCTTTGCAATAGATTCAGGTGTTTTGTAGCCCCTTTTATGGTCTAAGTGAACGCAAACCGCACTATATCTCAACTGTTTTGATTTAAGCCCGAAATTAAAAAGCCTTTCACCTAGTTCCCTATCCTGTCCGCCATATTGCATTCTTTCATCAAAACCGTTCACGTTCAAAATATCCTTTTTCCAACCAGAAGAGTTATGTCCGTTCCAACTCGCATTTGTGGGGGTAACCGTATTCAAAAGTTTTGATAAAATTCCTTTAGCTATAAGCTTATTGTTTTTAAAGGTTTTAGGAATACCTTTTTCTTTCAACCAATTAATTTGAAAGCACTTTTGCTGTTCGATATCCTCTAGAGTAATCATCTTAGAAATATTCATGGGCAGCATGTAATAGCCTCCAGAAATAAAATACCCCTTTTGTTTATTAATGTAATGCACATGCACAAAGTCTTCACGAGGAATACAATCGCCATCTGTCATAATAATGTATTCGGCGTTACATGCCGCTACAGATTTATTTAAAATACGTGACTTTTGAAAACCATCATCTTCTTGCCATACATGAACGATGTTATAGAAGACCTTTTTTTCTATTTCTTCTAATAGCTCTTTTGTTTTTGGACCAGAACCGTCATCGGCAATAACAACTTCAAAGTTTTTGAATGTTTGGCAATTAAAACCCCAAAGTACTTTCTCAAGCCATTCTTCAGCATTATAGGTACTTATTATTACAGATATTTTTGGTGCTTCCATTTCGACAAAAATATAAA
>CALBVX010000113.1 GCA_937969515.1 uncultured Croceitalea sp.
TAATGATTTTAATGGAAATACGTAATATAATACAACAAAGAGCAGAACAGCGTTAATCGCAATAATGGTATTGTCCATATAATCCGTTCTTCTAAAAAAATTATAATGGAGATACCAGAGCATTACAAGTACAAAAAAACTTACTGCAAAACTTATAAATGACCTAAAATCTACTTCGATGATAGAATCAGAATTCTCTACGCCGAGCGAAACTACCAGCAGCGTTGCAGCAAAAGCAAAAACCGCATCACTGAAAGCTTCAATTCGAGAAATATTGTGTGCAAATTTCACCTAGGAAAATTACTGAATAAATGTGACTTTGGAAATTTTACCGTTTTCTACTTCATAAATAGCGACGGCGCTAAAATTTATACCATTTGCGGTTATGTATTCTTCATCGATGACTTTGTTTCCGATGACTATTCGATTTACAATTTTACAGTTCAGGTCTGGAGTCGATTCAAAATAAGCTGCGTAACTTTCGCGCATTTTCTCTTGCCCTTTAAACAATTCCTTATCAGGAAAATTTACAACTGTTACGGAGTTTGTATAGGTAGCCATAAAGGCATCAATATCTCGGGCATTATAGGCGTCTAACTGTTTTTGGACAATTTTAGCCGGCGATTCCTCAGCTACAAACGCTAGTCTTTTAGAATTTTCACTGACAGCAATTCGGCTTATGTTATTAATCTCTTGTTCTTTAAAAACTTGTATAGGCTCCCATTGTGCATCTGATTTTGGATGAATTCTTAGAATGGATTTATCATAGCCGGTCAGTATACTGCCATCATTTAACCAACAAATGTCCTCAGATTTTTGAAATGTATTTGCTATGTTTTGTGTCGCCCCAGTAATAGGGTTCAACGATTTTATTTGCCAAGCTTTACCCGTTTTACTCACAAAGCTTATTAAATCAGAATTGGGAATTTTTGAAAGACTACGACCTACATTTTTCTGAATAGTGTAATTGGTTTTATCCTTTAGGTTACTAACAACCAAATCCATTCTGTTTTCAATCAAAACGGTTGAAACTAAAATATGATCAGCATACCAAACGTGATACCCAACTTTCAAATCTTTTAAAATTGGTTTTGAATTTCCATTTCGGATATCGTATTCATAAAGTCGTTGCAAGCCATCTAAATCCAAGCGAATGGCAGACACGGCATTTTTATTCGGAATTTTTAATGGAGAATACTCGCTTCCCGTAGGGGTATCCGTAATCCAAGAACTAATGCTACCCGCTTCAATATCGAACAATCTAATATCCGTTTGGTCTGACCTTGTAGAGGCAAACAGAATAGCTGTGTCATTTAGAAAAGATGGTTGATTATCATAACCATCGTTATTGGATATGTTTTTCGGGTTAGACAGAAGTACATTGTTGCCTTCAATGCTTAAATCAAAAACATATACTTCTGTGCTAGGTTGAGCATTCAATAACAACGAAAAACCTAAAACAAGGCACAATCCTATTTGTTTTAAAATCATTTTAAGACATAATTAATTGCGATGAAACCTCTAGTTACCATATGAAGATATCATTTTTTACGCTAACCACAGATTACTTTATTGTGAGCGCAACTTCTTTTATTTTACTTAAAAGCGCTGTTAGATGATGAATGGTCGTAAATGGATTCATTAAAGAAGTCCTGAGATAATGAACTCCCGAAAGTCTAGTTTGCACTAAGTAGAACTCTCCATCTTCTAATAGATTTTGGCGTATTCTTGCATTCAAATCGTTTAAATCTTTATCATTTTTTGAGGAGTCTAGATATCTAAAACAAAGAATATTGGACATGGGAGAAGCAGCTAGTTCAAAATTTGGGTCGGCAACAAGAATTTCCTCAAAGTCTTTTGCTAAATCATATTGTCGTGTCACATACTCATTGAATACTTTTTCGCCATAAAATTTAAAAAGAATGTACCAGTGCATACACATCATGGTTTTGGTACACTCAAAAGTCTTTTTACCACTATTTATCCAATCCTCTTCAACTTCATCATTTAACAAATAGTCGGCTTTTTGGCTAAAGGTATGCTGTGCATGTAGTTTATTCCTAAAAAGTAAAGCTGTGGTAATAGTAGGCATTAACATCATTTTATGCCCATCGATGACCACGGAATCAGATTTTTCTATGCCACTTAGCAAGTGTTTATATTTATCTGAAAAAATAGCTGCACCTCCATGTGCGCCGTCTACATGAAACCATATATCTTTTTCATTGGCAAAATTGGCTATTGCGTTTAAATCATCATAAGCTCCTGTTGCCGTAGAAGGTGCGCTACCTACAATAGCAAAAACCTTAATTCCTTTTTCCGTTGCCGCTTGGTATGATACTTCTAATTGTGAAATATCCATCGAAAAATTGGTTTTAGATGGTATTTTTACAATACCTTTTTCACCCAAGCCCATAATTTTTGCTGCTCTGTCTATGCAGTAATGCGCCTGTTCACAAACCATAATACCTAAAGGCTTATTATAACCTTCATTCCAAATGTCTTGAGGAATTTTTGCTTTTCTAGCAGATAACAATGCAGTTAAGTTGGCCAAAGTTCCTCCGGAGGTCAATAAACCACTTGATTGGTCATCATAACCTATTTTATCACAAATAATACCCGTGACCACTTTCTCTATAGCAGAAGGTGCCATACCCATTTCATAAACCGCCATACCATTATTCAAAAGGGCACTTGTCATTGCCGTAAGCAAGGTTATTGGTGCCGGTGCGGATACCTGATGCCCAACATACTTAGGGTGATGTGTATGTGTTGTACGTTTCAGTATTTCAGGAAAGAAATCTTCTTCTTTTCCTTCTTTTAAAAAGGTTTTCCAAAATAGTAACTCTTTGTCAGGTGTATTCCAGGTTAAAGTTTTTGAGCTTTTACCGGTCGTAGTTTTGGAAATATGAGTAGTAATTTCTGTAAGTAATTTTTCTCCCTGCTTTTTAAATTCTTCGGGAGAATATAGTTTTTTTAATAAAGAATTGCCCATATCACAAAATTAAAGTCTTAGTCGCGGAAAGTAACGTATATATACAAAAAAACCGCCTTAATTAAAGCGGTTTTTACAGTCATTGTCTCGTGCTACTTGAAATAGTCAAATATGATAATTCTATTAATCAGTAATATTTATTCTATGAATTACTGTATATCTAAGTGCTTATTATTCTGTTTCAAAATCAATCTTAGCCTCAATATTAGAAAGGATGGTATTGGTATAGTTACCTTTGGCTGTAACATTAATTTTAATGGCGCGTTTTGAGTAAACACGCACAGTTACTTTGTCTGCATTATCAATAAGCACTACCCGAACCAATTCTCCCCAACTCCAAGCTGAAGCTTTTGCTTTGCCAATAATCATATAGGTGGCATCATCAATCTTTTCTGAAGATTCAATACTAAGACCCGCCTCTGTTGTAGCTTCTCGTGCGTATTTTACCATGTTTTTATAAGGGGCTTCGTAGGTTCTAGATTCCCCGGAATGTAATGGTGCACTACGTATTTTGTTAATCTTATTTTGTTGGGCGCTTGTAGTTTGTAGCCCTAAACCAAAAATTAGAAATAGACCTATTAAAATTAAATTCTTTGTCATTTTTTAAGTTTTTTAAATGTTGAAAATGAAGCGGCGTTTTATAACTGCGGATTATAGATTTATGAAGTTTTCTTTGAATTGTATTAACGTTTGCAATCCCCTGCTGCAATCATTCTAATGGTGGGGTTATAGGCGTTATCCCTAATAAGGATATCCTGACCTTCTTCACCTTCTTCGAGAGCTATTTTTGCATAGCCAATAAGGCTACAAAAATTGGAGAGCTTCTCGTTTTCAGATATGTTTATAGATCCGTTTCCAACGTTTTCAAGAACGGCGAGTCCAAAACTCGTTAAGCTGGGTTGAACCGTTATAACTATTTGATTAGCATAAGTTAAGTTGTTTGCTTCAAAGTTTTCTAAACTATTATTGTTTTGTAGCAATATGCCGTCACTTGTTCTAAGTTTAGGGAAACTGATTGTTCTAAGTTTATCTAAGTTAGTTACTCCAATAGAGCCTTCCTCAAGCGTATCGAAAGCATTAAAGATCGTTAACGCCGGATTTTGATAGATTCTAAGGCCATTCTTTAGAATGTTAATTTCATTAAACCCAGTTATTTCAAGAAGATTTGGATTTGTTGCAATCTGAACGAATTGTACATTTTTGAGATTGTCAAACCCTTTTATAGTTTCAAGATCTTTATTGCCTTCTATGATAAGTTCAATTTCCACACTTTCTAGAAGGGAAAAATCGGAAAGTTCATCTAAGCTATCATTATTAAATATGATAAGGTTTCTGGTACGCTTTAATTGGCTCAATGCGCTTAGGTCTTTTAGATTTTTGTTCTCCAATATGCTAAGGTCTCCTAGTATGGTTTCAAGATTATTTAGACCATTTAAACTTGATAAATTTTCGTTTTGATCAATCGTTACGAAATCACCAACCTCTCGAACATTTTCTAAACCAGCAAGGTTAGTTAAGCTGTTGTTTTCTGCTATAAACAGTTGTCCTCCTACTGCTGCTACATTAGCAAACACCGATAGATCGGAAATTGCAGGATTGTTTATAATTTCTAAATTCCTTTCAAGAGAATTACTCGCTTTAATGCCCTCTAGACTACTTAAAACGGTATTGTTTGCTATAGATATACCGATATTGAAATCACGGACACCTTGGAGTGCTTCAACTTGTTTTAAAACAGGATTGTTGATTATGGTTAAACTACTTGCGTTTATCAGATGATGTAAACCAGTTAAATCAAAAAGATTTGTATTGACTATTAATAGCCCTTTTTCGATATGATTAAGGTTTGCCAGTCCGGTAATATCAATGTTTTCACCATTTAATTGTAATGACCCGGTTACACGGGTATACCCTTCTGTGGAAAATATAGTTGCGGTTGCTTGATCACTTATGACATAATCTCCCTCAAATACTTTTTCATACACTTTAAAACCACTTAAATCCGATAGGCTCGTTGCGCCTTTTGAATCGGTGGATTGTATTTGCCAGTAGTAAGTTTCTCCTGTTATTAGGCGTTCTAAAATGAAATTTCCCACTTCAATTTCTGTGGCTAAAACCTCTAAAGCAGTAGGGTCTTGACCAAACAACAAGGTATATTTTAAAGTATCGTTTTCGTCGGGATCGTTACCTTCCCAGCTAAGCATGACCTCCAAAAATTGCTGCACGACTTCATCATTTATAGGGCTAACAATTTCGACCTTTAAGGGTGCCGTATTATTTGCTGTTTCATCGTTTTCTTCAACAATTATTTCTGGTTCTGGAGCAATTGTAATTGCTTCTTCTTTTGAGCATGATAGGCATGCAAAGATGCCTATCATGATTGCTATATTACTTTTTTTCATTGCCTTATTAGTTTTGTTCTATTGTCCACACGTCATTGTAAGCTGCTGTACCATTATTATCACCGGCAATAACCCAGATTTTATTATCGAACACTACAGATGTATGGGAAGAGCGAGCACCAAACCCTAGATTGGAATTCGCTTGGATCCAATTAACACCGTCATCACTATACCATGCATCATTTGTTCTACTACTATTTTCTCTACGTCCTGCTATTAGCCATAGCCTATTATTAAATACCACAGTAGAGTGCAAAACACGCACATCAAATTCTGCCTCAGATGTAACTAAACTCCACGTAATACCATTGGTAGAACTATAAATATTCTTGCTAAAGCCTGCTATATACCACATTTTGTTTTGAAATACCGATGCCTTGAAGCCTCTACAACAAAAATTGGCATTGTCTTGAAGTAATGTCCATGTGACACCATCTTCACTACTCCAAACTTCATTGTCAGCAGTAGATGACGCATCTCGCCCGCCAATTAAAAACAACTTATTATCGTAACTAAGAATTTGGGGAATGTACCGTGGTGTAAATTGCGCAGAGCTTGTAGCTTCCACCCAGTTTTCTCCATCTTCGGTATACCATACGTCATTTTTAAGACCTGCATCGTTAAAAGCAGATCGCCCACCTATTACCCACATTTTGTTATCAAAAATCACAGAGGCGTGTTCCCATCGTTTTCCAAAAGGTGCAGTTTCAGTTACCAAGGTCCAATTCTCTCCATCATCACTAGACCAGACATCGCTATAGGAGTTTCCACAACAGCCAACACCAGCAATCACCCACATTTTATTATTAAACACCACTGAGGTATGCCCGTACCTAATATTAAAATCAGCAGATTCAACAACTTGTGTAGCACTAGCCATACCGCGTGTTACAAAAGAACGTACTTCGCTTTCCGTTTCCCCTTCTTTACCGTCCGAAGCAATGATTTTCCAATAGTATCGGGTTTCATTTTCAAGATCTTGAGCTATGGTATAATTCGTACTAGATATGCCCTCTGCTATTTTGGTTGATGGGTTTGCATCGGTATCTAAAATAACATCATACGTAACCGCATCATTATCTGGATCTGAAACAGTGTTCCAAGACAGATTTGGTTTAAGAGGAAGATTTTGAGTATTGTCTTCAGGGGTAACCAGTACAGGAACTGTTGGTGCAACATTGGTTGAAAATGCAAAAATTTCACTAGTAGATTCACCACCACGACCGTCTTTTGCAACTACTTTCCAGTAATAGGTAGTATCCAATTCTAAACTAGTTGTAAGTGTATGCCTTATTGGAGTTTGCTCCGAGCTAATAAGTGTGGTAGGGTCGGTAGTGGTATCTAAATAAACATCATAGACAACAGTATCTCCGTCAGGATCTGTGGCTTGCTCCCATGTAAGTTCTGGTAGTAAGACGACACTTTTTAATTGATTTTCTGGCGTTTTTAATACAGCGGATAGTGGTGAGCTGTTTGGTTCTTCACTTGTAGTAAATGAAAATGTTTTCTCAGTACTTAACCCCTCTGAATCTTTTGCTATTACTTTACCAGAATATGAGGTGCTATAATCTAATCCATCTTGACTTATTGTTCTTTCCGAACTATTGGCAAGAATGTTGTTTCCATCTAATTCAACCGAGTAACTTACAGTATCGCCATCTGGATCTGTAGCTGTCGTCCAGTTTATAGTTACCGTATCTAAATTAACAGACGTAGTTATGGTAAAATCTCCTGGTGGTCTGTTTTCTGGTTCTGAAGAGGAATCTTCTTTACTGCAGCCTAAAGCTACTATTAGTGTGAAAATTGATAGAATCTTTTTCATTTTTGTTATGGTTTCTAATTATGAAGCCAAGGTCTAAAATGAAGGCAAGCGGCATATCAGTAAAAAGACGGAAAAAGATATATAGGGTTTACCCTAGGTTTGTGATAGTTAAGAGATAAGTCCTGCATTCATAGCCGCCTTTATGAGGCCTGCAGTATTTTTTGCACCAAATTTGGACAATAGGTTCGTTCGGTGACTTTCTATAGTTTTTATACTTACGAACAGTTTTTCCGCAATTTCGGCATTGGTGAATTCTTCAGAGATATGTTGTAGAATTTCCTTTTCTCGACGGGTCAGTTTAGGGATGGAAGTTTTAGGTTTTGCAACTCCTAAAGATTCTTGCAATAAGATATTTTCAATTGACCTTGGTAAAAACTGATTGCCCTTACTGACACTTCTTATAGCCTGGGTCAGTTCGTTTTTATTGGTGTTCTTTAATAAGTAGCTTTTTGCCCCGTTACGGAGCATGTTCTTTATAAATCCCGACTCGTTGTAATTAGAAACCGCTATGATATACATTTGTGGATACTGCTCCGTTAGAATCGCACAGAGTTCAATACCATTGGCCGTTTTTAAGTTTATATCTAAAAGAAGCACATTTGGCCTCATTTTTTGTAAAGCTTCTTGACATAAAACAGGATTGGTCCAGCTACCAGTTACCCGAATGTCATCAAACTCGGAAAGCATGGTCGCTAAACCTTCTAAAATCATTTCATGGTCATCTAAAATACCTACTTGAATCATGTGATATTAGCTTTGGAGAGGGTGACGGTAAAGGTACTTCCTTCACCCGAGGATTCTATGTTGAGATCCCCTTTTAAAAAGGCAACCCGAGAAGCGATGTTTTGGAGACCGATTCCGTTTTGGGAGATTTTAGTGTCAAACCCCTTTCCATTGTCCTCAATGACCAATTGAGTGAATTCTTCGGTATGATTGAGTTGAACTAAAGTTTCCGTAGCTTCGGCGTGTTTTACGATATTGTTCAACAATTCCTGAACAATACGGTACAGGGCGGTTTCCTGTTCCGTTGAAAAGTTGGGGACCTGGCCAAAGGTTTGAAAATCAATGTCCATTTGGTGGGCCAGTTGAATTTTTCTCAAATGCTGCTGTATGGCCTCGTTGAGGTTAAAGTTCTGTAGGGATGGTGGCGCTAAATTGTGCGAAATGCGACGTACCTGATCAATGGCATTATCAAGCATGCCCAATGTATTTTCAACAGTCTCCAGTTCGCCTTTATTTAGTTTTTTGCGACCTAAGGAGTCAACCTTGAACTTGATTACAGATAAATCGCCATTGATACCATCATGCAGGTCTTGTGCCAACCGGATTCGTTCTTTCTCTTCACCGGAAACCAGTGACTCCAATCGAATGATTTCATGTTGGTTTTTGAGGTTCGTAATTTCTTGTTCCTTTCTTTTTTGGCCCTCTTTGTTCAACCAAAAGCTAACAGCTAAAATTATTGCCAAAACACCTCCCAAACCACCCCAAAGGGCCAATTGCCGCTGTTTTTCTGCCAGAGAAAGTTCCTGTTTTGCAATGGTCATTTGTTGTTCGGCAATTTCACGTTCTTTTTTTTCCGAATCATATTTAATTGAAATATCATTAATTCTTTCCTGAAGCTCAATATTTTCAAGGCTATCTCTGGTGAGATGGTGACGATCTATATAATCAAAAGCTTTTTTTGCATTACCACGTTTCGCTTCAAGAGCGCCATAGTAGTAGTACATAGTATTTTCTCCTGAGAGATTTCCTGACTTTTTGAAAATGTTTGTAGCATCATCCAACAGTTTTTCAGCTTGGTTTAGTTTCCCCGTTTCTATATAAACATTTGCTAAATCAGAAAGAGACCCTGCTATCGTTTGTTCGTTACCCATTTTCTTTCTGATACTCAATCCCTTTTCTAAATAAGGAACGGCACTTTCATAATTTTCATTAAGAACATGCACAATTCCAATATTTCTATATTGGTAGCCCATTAATCTCATGTTTCCAGTCAGTTCTGCAATGTTTAAAGATTTTTTAAAAAAATACATTGCTTTATCTATGCTATCTTGCTCTTTTAAAGCAATACCCAAGCTATTATATGCTATTCCCAGATTGTTGGAATCTTTTGCTTTTATAGAAAGCTTTATTGACTTTTTATAGGTTTCCTTTGCTTTTTCATATTGGCTAGTTTGACGGAATACAATACCCATCCCATTCAATATTTTACCCTGTTGCTTAATATCTGTTTTATCCAAGTATGACAGGGATTTCACATAGTTTGAAATAGCACTTTCATATTGACTTAAGTATACGTTCAAAGAAGCAAGTTGATAGTATCCAGTGCATAAGCCACTACTATCATTCTTACTTTCTTTATAGTTAATATACGTTTTTATAGGGGCAATTCCATCTGCATAATTACCATTCATTCTTGCTATAACAGCTTTGTTCAAGATGGAAGACATTTCCATTTCTTTATTGTTTAACTGGTTACTTAAAAAAAACAGAGAATCATTGTAAGTGGTTGAAAGTTCAATATCAATATTAATGTACTCTTTTGTTATTGCATCAAATAAGGAAAGTTTTTCGCCAATTGATTTGACATTTTTTAGGGCTTGTATGAGACTATCTGTCTTACGCTCTTGAGAAAAAAGCTGACTGAATATAGATAATGTTAATAACAAAAATATTTTAATTTTAAAACGCACGTTTTGAGTATTAAGTTGTTTTTCAAAAGTAGAACACTTAAAAGATACGTTTTTACGGGTGAAATGCTAAAAATAAAATTAGGGTTAACCCTAGTGTTCTATTTAGACAAACCAATAAACAAAAAAACCGCCTCAATGGAGGCGGTCTCTTCAGCTTCTGTCTCAAGCTATTTGAATTAGTCAAAGGTATACCCATTATCGGCAGCGACTTTATCCGCAATTTGAGTGCGCAATGCTACTACGTTGGGTTGATTTGTATATTTCGTAAAACGTTTAAGGCCCATTAGCATCATTTTTTGCTCGTCACCTTCGGCGAATGATACTATGGCTTCTTTTCCTTTTTGAACAACTGTGTCCGTAGCTCTATACAGATAAAGTTTAGACATTGCAATTTGGGTAGCCTGAGCTTCTTCACCAAAACGTTTGGCATTCTTTTCGGTTCTCAATATAGCGGATTCCGCTAAATAAACCTGAATTAGAATATCTGAAGCTGACATCAACAATTGCTGATGCTCTTCTAATTTAGGACCAAACTTCTGCACTGCACTACCGGCCACCATCAAAAATACTTTTTTAAGCCTTTTAATAAGGTCTTTTTCTTCGGCGAAAAGTTCCGAAAAGTCCGTGCTATCAAAAGAAGGTATTCCCATTAGTTCTTCACCAACTGCTGTGGCCGGACCCAATAAATCAACATGGCCTTTCATAGCTTTTTTAACTAGCATACCAACTGCAAGCATACGATTAATCTCATTGGTGCCTTCGTAAATTCTAGAAATTCGGGCATCTCTCCATGCAGATTCCATCGGGGTATCTGCGCTGAAGCCCATTCCTCCAAAAATTTGGATTCCTTCATCAGTGGTTTGTTGCACGTGTTCTGAAACTGCTACTTTAAGAATAGAACATTCAATGGCATACTCCTCTACGCCTTTTAATTCAGCCTCTTGATGTGTATTTCCTTCAGCTTCTCTTATTGCGATTCTATCCTCAATATTTTTGGCAGCTCTATATGAAGCTGATTCATCTACATAAACGTTGGTGGCCATATCAGCGATTTTCGCTTTTATAGCACCAAAATTCATAATAGGCGTTTTGAACTGAATACGTTCGTTTGCATATTTGGTCGCTTCATTAATCACCCTTCGTTGCGCATCTAAGCAAGCGGCAGCTAGCTTTATTCGCCCAACGTTTAAAGCATTCATAGCTATTTTAAAGCCATTGCCACGCTCAGATAGCATGTTCTCAACAGGTACTTTAGTTTCGTTGAAGAAAACCTGACGTGTAGAAGAGGCATGTATACCTAACTTTTTTTCTTCATCTCCAAGAGAAATTCCATTTGATGGGTCATTCTCAACAATAAAGCCTGTAATATTTTTATCATCACCAATACGTGCAAAAACAATAAATAAGCTACAAAAACCAGCATTGGATATCCACATTTTTTGACCAGATATCAGGTAATGTTTACCATCTTCAGAAAGAACTGCTTTTGTCTTACCAGAATTAGCATCGGAGCCTGCACCAGGTTCGGTCAAACAGTAAGCACCAAACCATTCGCCAGAGGCTAATTTTGGAACATATTTTTGTTTTTGTTCCTCTGTGCCGTATAAGGTAATCGGCATTGTGCCAATACCGGTATGTGCACCAAAGGCCGTGCTAAAAGAACCAGTTGCACCAGAGATATAATCA
>CALBVX010000114.1 GCA_937969515.1 uncultured Croceitalea sp.
GGTTCTTGGAGAGGGCCTGCCTATGTTTGGAGAGCACAAGGTATTCGCAACAGCTACTGGCAAGAGATTGCCTTTGGCGATGGTTTTGATGTAGTACCAGATTTAGATGATAACCAATTTGGTTATGCGATGAGCCAGCAAGGATTTGTATCAAGATATGATTGGAAAACAGGTAACAACTATATTGTTCGCCCTACGCCACCAGATGCAGAAACGAAACTTCGTTTTAACTGGAATGCCGGTATTGGGCAAGACCCCTATGATAAAAGTACAGTTTATTTTGGTAGTCAGTTTGTACATAAATCAACCGATAAAGGTTTGACTTGGAAGGTTATTTCTCCAGATTTGACCACCAATGACCCAGAAAAACAAAAACAGAGCGAAAGTGGTGGACTAACAATGGATGCTACAGGTGCAGAAAACCATTGTACGATTCTAGTCATAGAACCTTCACCTGTTGAAAAAGATATGCTTTGGGTAGGTACCGATGATGGTCGTGTTCATGTAACTCAGAATGGAGGCGCCAACTGGGTCGATGTTACTAAAAATATTAAAGGACTACCAGCAGGAAGTTGGATTCCTCAAATAAAAGCTTCTACCAAAAATAAAGGAGAAGCTTTACTCATAGCTAATGATTACCGTAGGTTCAACTATACACCTTACGCTTACAGAACTAGAGATTATGGTAAAACTTGGGCTCGTATCGTTGATGCGAATGACGTGGAAAGCTATACCTTATCGATTGTTGAAGACCCTGTTAACTCGAATTTGGTGTTCTTGGGTACGGATGATGGTCTTTATATTTCCTTTGATGCCGGAAACAAATGGCAAAAGTGGACGGAAGGCTTCCCAACTGTTTCCACTAAAGATTTGGTGATTCAGCCACGAGAACATGATTTGGTGATTGGAACTTTTGGTCGTGCGGCATGGGTTCTAGACGATATTCGTCCTTTAAGAGCATTGGCGTCCAACAAAAATATTTTACAAAAAGACATCAAACTATTTGATAGTCCTGATGGATATCTTGCAGCTTATCAGCAGCCTACTGGCAGCCGTTTTGGTGGAGATGCGCTATACAATGCCGAAAACAGAAAATATGGCGCTATGATTACCTATTACCTAAAACAAGGTAAAAAGGATATGAAAAAAGATAAAAAAGAAGGTGACGAAAAGGATAAAGATGAAAACGGTGAAGATGAAAAAACAGATAATAAAAAAGAATTGACCGGTGTTCAGAAAAAGGATTCCGTACAGTTCGATTTCTATGATGGTACCCGTTTAATAAGAACCCTAAAATATAAAACGCCTGAAAAAGCCGGATTCCATAGAATTTATTGGAATATGGACGAAAAAGGGCCGGACAGACCTGCACGAAAAATAAGTAAAAACAAACGTGAAAGAGGCGGAACCGAAGTGAAACCTGGTACTTATAAAGTAAAAGTGAGCTTTGGTGAAGCTACCGATTCTACAAGAGTCACCGTAAAGACCGACCCGAGGCTTAATGTATCCTTGGCTTCCATAAATGAAGTTTATGAGCATAGTAAAAAGTTAGAAGGCTACACGCAAACGGCGGCAGATGCTGTAAAACAGTTGGTCAAGAACAAAGATTTGGCCAATAAATTCTTGAAAGAAATGAAAACCTTAGATAAGGATAAATACAAAGATCAAATTAAAGCTTCCGGTGCTATTGTTAAAGCTATCGATTCCGTCGTAGCAATTTATATTGGTAAAGAGGATAAAAGACAGGGTATTACCCGTAATCCAGAAATCAACGTGATGCAGCGAATCGGTAATGCCAGCTTTTATGTAGGTACACGAAAATCTGGCCTTACAAAAACCGAAAAAGACCTTATTAAATACGCTGAAGATGATTTAAAATCCGCTTTGGATAAAACGAACTCCTTTTTCAATGAAAAATGGAAAGCCTATCGTGAATCGATAGAAGCACTAGACTTGTCACCGTTTAAGGAAACAGAAACATTTAGTTTGAATTAATTTATGAGAAAAGTATTCTTACCGCTTCTTTTATTGGCGACTCTTAGCGCAAACGCGCAGCAAACAGGGGAAAACGAAACGGGAATTTGGTATATGTATTTTGGCATGAACAAAATAGCGGAACGCTGGAGCCTACATACTGAAGCACAATTTCGTTATTATGAGACATCTGGCAATTTTAATCAGCTACTCCTTAGAACTGGAGCAAATTATCATATCAACCCAAACGCAATAGCAACTTTAGGTTATGCCTATATCGATACTGATCCCACGTTTGAAGAAAGTCCTAAAGATGCAAATGCCCTAGAACATCGTATTTTTCAGCAATTCATTCTAAAAAATAAAGTTTGGGAATTCCTTTTTGAACATCGTTATCGGTTGGAACAACGTTTTATCTCACAAACAGACATTCTTAGTGACCCTGAGATAGATTTGGACAGAACAGAACATCGTGCGCGTTACCGTATTCAAGCAACTCTGCCGCTTACAGATACTTTTTTCTTGAATTTTTATGATGAATTGTTTATCAATTTACAGGATAATTTGTTTGGTCAAAACCGTTTATATGGAGCTTTAGGTGTACACATTACTGATAATAGTAGCGTACAATTAGGTTGGCTTAGAAATCAATTCTCGAATGCGGTTTTTGACCGTTTTCAGATAGGATTCTTCTTTAATCCCGACCTACGTAAAAAATCAAAATCATGAATCTCCAAAAAGTAAGTTTTAAAAATAAAGCAGGGCAGTCATTAGTTGGTCGTTTAGAATTGCCTGCAGATAGACACCCTCATAATTTTGTGCTTTTTGCGCATTGCTTTACTTGTAACAAAAACTTGCTTGCAGTAAAAAATATCAGTAAATCTCTTACGTCTAACGGTTTTGGAGTATTGCGTTTTGATTTTACAGGTTTAGGAGAAAGTGATGGTGATTTTGCCGACACCAACTTTTCTGGCAATGTCGAAGATCTAATTGCCGCAGCCAACTTTTTAAAAGAAAACTATACCGCCCCTACCCTGCTCATTGGGCATTCTTTGGGTGGTGCGGCCGTTGTGTTTGCAGCTGGTGAAATTCCTTCTGTACAGGCCGTTACTACTGTTGGTGCCCCATCCAATCCTATACATGTAAAGCATCTTTTAAAAAGTGGTCTCGAAGAAATTAAAAAAGAAGGCGAAGCCGTGATCAATCTTGGAGGGCGAGATTTCAAAATAAAAAAACAATTTGTAGATGATCTGGAAACTAAATCTTTACCTGAAACTGCTAAAAATTTAAGAAAGCCATTACTCGTTATGCACTCTCCTCAAGATGACACCGTGGGAATTAAAAATGCCGAAGAAATCTATATCGCCGCGCATCATCCTAAAAGTTTTGTCTCTTTAGACGGCGCAGACCATTTGTTGACAAGAAAGGAAGATTCAGCTTATGTGGGCGATGTCATTGCAGCATGGGCAAAAAGATACCTCAATTGCGATATTCCGGATAAAAGTTTAAAAACAAAACATCA
>CALBVX010000115.1 GCA_937969515.1 uncultured Croceitalea sp.
TCACCTGCTCTTTTTAAAGTGCCTTTATCAAATGATGTGAGTTCAGTAGAAAAGGTATACATACCTTGACCTACTTTTTCAATATGAAATTGGTATTTGGGTAAAACTGAAGTATCCGTATTAACCCCATTTCTTATTCTATTTGCACGGGTCTGGATGTTTAATTCGCCTTGTCTATTTCCGTCATTGATATAAGCATATAACTTATCTTCCGGTCCATCTTTAATACCAAATGAGAATACACCTGGTTTTCCTGGGATTTCTTCAAAGAAATACGCTGTAGAGGTGTCGACGGTATAATCAATTTCAGCAGCATCTCGGAAGTATATATTTTGAGATAAGCTAGTAGTACTGTTAAATGTTCTATTATCTGGCCCGCCTATAATTTCTTTTCCGTCATCACTATATACCTGAATATAATAGGGGATACCACTTTTAAACTTCACCACATCGGTAAGGTCTTCTAGTTCTTCGCCTGGCATTATTAATTCATCTGGGCTATCACTAAAAGAGGTTTTAGTAAAATTTAAAACCTCTAATACATTTTTAGAGTCATCTTTTACGGTAACCACCAAATCTACGCCATCTCTAAGTTCAGCTTCTTGTTCTTCTGTAAGGTCGTCAATTTCTAAACGCAGTACAGCCATATTAGTAAATTCGTCTATTGGGAGATCAATTTGACTAAAGTTTCCTGATGATGCTTCCACTAGAATATCTGCAAATGCAGTATTATAGCCTTTTTTGGTAATTTCACGTGCGTTGACCATTAGACCTAGCTCACCATTATCCTTTTCTACACTTTCCAAATCAATACCCGGACCAGTTTCAATGTTACCATCTCCTGAACCTCCTCCATCTATAATTTCATCAACCGGCGGAGCTACTGTATCCTTACTGCAGCTTGTACTTGTTATGAGCAAGGCGATCAAAAAAATACGTAATATTCGTTGTACACTTTTAAAATTTGTTTTCATCACTTTTTGTTTTGTGGTTAAACTTTAGATTTTGTTTTGTGTGACCTACTCGGTTTTGATCTGCAGTATCGAACCGAGCAAGACCACAAAACGGTTGTCAATGTCTTAATTGTTTTTCATCGACAGCACAAACCTAGGGTGTGTTCTTAGGGAATAAAAAAAAAGAGGGGTGACAAAGGGGTGACACAAAAAAACACCCGTGTTTGCGGGTGTTTCAAGGCCTTTGGAAAAAGTGATATTCTCCCTTATATCGTGATAACCAGTTCTTCAAGGGACTCTTCTGGTGTAATTTCAAGTTTTTTTCGAAGTCGGTTTCGCGCTTTTTTTACCCCCGCAATAGAGATACTCAAAATATTGGCAATCTCTTTTGTAGATAAGTTCATCTTTAAAAGTGCCATGAGTCGCAGTTCATTTTTGGTTACTTCAGGATACCGTTCTCGAACCGTACGGCTAAAATCTTTATGTACTTGCTCAAAATACTGCGTAAAGTTTTCCCAATTTTTATCATCTTGTTGGTCAAAGTTGATGGTCTTGATCAGTTCTTGATAGCCTTTAGTATCACCTTGCAATTTTAAGTCTTTGGCCTTTAGTTTTACGTTTTCCAGCACCTCGTTTTTTTTGGCCAGATGTAGGGCATGGGTGGTCAATTCTTTCTTTTTAAAAGCCAATTCTGCATCTACCTTCTCTTTTGCAAGCTTACTTCTTTTGGTTTTTTGACGGAAACCATAAAAGCCAAAACCAAGTGCCAAGAAGGAAAGGGTCATACCACCTCCCAGGAGCCATTGTTGCTGGTTGTTTATTTTGGCTTCTTGCTCAAGAACGGTGATTTCTTTTTCTTGAAATGCAATTTGTTGTTCTTTTTTTTCGGTTTCGTAGATGGTTCGTATTTCTTGTATTTGCTTTGATTTAGTTAAAGAGTAAATAGAATCAGTTAGCGTTTTATGCGCCTCATAATCAAATAATGCTTTTTTAAAATCACCTTTACGCTTATAAGATTTTGAGCGTAATAAAAATGCTTCGCTTTGTACATCTTTAGCTTTAATGTTTTGTGTAATCAGTAAAGAAGAATTCAGGTCTACGATTGCTTTTGAACTATTACCAAGCTCAAGATTAACTTTGGCTAATTGGTTTAAATCTGAAGCAATTTTGATTTGATATTCTAGCTTCTTATGAATTTTTAAGGCATCTGTTGTAGCCTTTTTCGCATTTTCAAAATCACCTTGCTTAAGATAAAGACTTCCTAAATCAGTTATGGCATCTCCCTGTATATAAGAATTCTTCAGCTTTTCACCCAGTTCAAGCGCTAGATTGAAATAGCCTTTTGCCTCTTCTGTTCGATTTAATTTTAGAAGTCCATTGCCCAATAGAAGTGAAGCCAGAGCTGAGTATTCTGTATCTTTAAAGGTTTGATAAATTGCATAGGCCTTTTCAGTATTTTCTATGCTTGAGGCAAATTCTTTTTGTTTAAAATTTATATTTCCTAATTGCATAAATGCATCACCCATTCTTAGTGAATCATTCTTCTTCTCAAAAAACCGAACCGCTTTATAGGTTTCTATTGAAGCAAGTTCATAATTACCCATGTCTAAATGAATACCGCCGATGAGATCATATATTCCGACATTGGCTCCTTTTAAATCTACTTTAAGAGAGTCACGTTTCTCGTAAATTTCAACATTTCGATAAGCATACTTCAAAGCACTATCATAATTCCCCAAACTTTGCTCAAAACTTGCACGAGAGTGGTTTAAAAAAAGTTCTACCCTTAGATTTTCACTTAGATTTTTTATTTTTTTGCCTTGTCTTGTAGATATATCAAAGTAGTACCTAGCTGAATCTAATTCACCAAGTCGTTTATAATAATCAGCAAAGTGAAGGTAGGCAGTCGATTGCCCCCGTAAATAGCTTGCCTTTTTGGCATATTTTAATTCTTGTTTTGCATATTCAAATGACTCTAATGGATTGTTAAATTGAACTAATTCATATAGTGTGCCATAGGCGGCTACCTTTGCCATGTCATTTTCGGAGGTTTTAGTAATTTTTACCAAGCTATCTATTTTTTGTTGCTTGTTTTGCTGAGCCTTAAGTGGACAAATAAATAATAATGAAAGCGATAATACTGTAGCTGCGTACTTCATAATATTATTGTTTGGAAGATGATGCTCTAAAATACTGTTTTTTTAACCATTTTAACACTTGTTAAAAACCTCTTGTAAATATCCCTCTAGAACGCTTTATCAAATTTTCGATTTTCCTATTTTTGCCCATGCAAAACAAAGTTCTAATTCTAGACTTCGGTTCTCAGTATACCCAACTCATTGGCAGACGCGTTCGAGAGCTGAATATTTTCTCTGAAATAAAACCTTTTAACAAACCCCCTGAAGACCTCTCTGAGTATAAAGCGGTGATACTTTCGGGTTCTCCATTTTCTGTTAGAGCTGATGATGCACCGCATCCTGATTTGTCAGAAATACGTGGTAAAAAACCATTGCTAGGTGTTTGTTATGGTGCGCAATATTTAGCGCATTTTAATGGGGGTAATGTAGAAAAATCGAATACTAGAGAATACGGTCGCGCAAACCTTTCTCATGTAGAAACTGGCAATCCGTTTTTAGCAAATGTCAATACAGGAAGCCAAGTTTGGATGAGCCATGCCGATACCATTAAACAACTTCCTGAAAATACCCAGCTTTTAGCAAGTACGCATGATGTAGAAAATGCCGCTTTTAAATTTGATGGGGAAGAAACCTATGGTATTCAATTCCACCCTGAAGTATATCATTCTACAGACGGAAAACAGTTGTTAGAGAACTTTTTGGTAAATATTGCTGGAATAGAACAAACTTGGACACCCGATGCTTTTGTAGAGACAACGGTAGCTGAACTTAAAGCAAAACTTGGAGATGATAAAGTGATTTTAGGCTTATCTGGAGGCGTCGATTCTTCGGTTGCCGCAGTTTTGCTTCATAAAGCTATCGGACCTAATTTACATTGCATCTTCGTGAACAATGGTTTACTACGTAAAAATGAGTTTAGTAGCGTATTAAAACAATAC
>CALBVX010000116.1 GCA_937969515.1 uncultured Croceitalea sp.
GCTGTTTGGCACTAAAAGCCAATTTAGATGATAGGTCTTCTCTTTTCGCTACGAAGGTGGCTATAGTTCTTAAAGATTGTAATGGGGTAATAGTTTATACAACCCACGAAGGTAGAAGTAAGATTAAGGACTACAAATCGGCTTATGCCGAAGCTATACAACAGGCATTTAAGTCTTTTGAGCTGCTAAATTACCAGTACGAACCGAAAGAGAAGGAGATTGAAAAACCTATAACGGTAAGTTTTAAAAATGATGTAAAATCATTAAATACTGAACCGGTTAAATCTGTTTCTAAGACGAATCAAAATAAAATACCTGAAGCGACCAAAGAAATTCAGAAAAATAAACCTATTGTTAGCGAAGAGCAGGTGAAGGAGGCAGCGATGGAGAAAGTTGTTCCTTCTTCGGTCAATACAACTTCGGAAATTCTATATGCCCAGCCTATTGATGGTGGATTTCAATTGGTGGATAGCACACCAAAAATTAAATATAGATTAACTGAGACTTCTGTGGAGAACGTTTTCTTGGCGAGTCATGAAGATAAAAATGGAGTTGTTCTTAAAAAAAATGATAAGTGGTTCTTTGAGTATAGTGATAACGGCGAAAAAGTTCTTAAAGAGTTGAGTATTAAATTTTAGAACTCATATTTATCTTTCCATCTTTTTTTTAAAAAATCGCGCATTGCATTTTCTCTAGGGTTATTGCCCAACCTAAAGAAAGAAGTGCCTGAAATTTCATCGGGCAAAAATTCTGATTCTACAAAATTGTCATTATGGTTATGGGCGTACTTGTAATCTTTACCGTAGCCCAAGTCTTTCATAAGTTTGGTAGGGGCATTTCGTATATGAAGAGGTACGGATAAATCTCCTGTTTCTTTTACTTTCTGTTGGGCGAGGTTTATGGCCATGTAACTGGCGTTACTTTTTGGAGAGCTTGCCAAATAAGTGGCACATTGACTAAGAATTATACGAGCTTCCGGAAATCCGATGGTGTTTACAGCCTCGAAGGTAGAATTGGCAAGCACAAGGGCGGTAGGGTTTGCGTTTCCAATATCTTCTGATGCAAGAATAACCAACCTACGCGCTATGAACTTAACATCTTCTCCACCTTCAATCATTCGCGCTAACCAATAGACCGCAGCATTTGGATCGCTGCCACGAATAGATTTTATGAAAGCAGAAATAATATCATAATGTTGCTCGCCTGTTTTATCATATAAAACGGTGTTCTTTTGAACTTTCTGTAAGACCAAATCATTGGTTATGGTAATCTTAGCTTTAGATTCTGAATTAATAAGTAGTTCAAAAATATTTAAGAGTTTTCGTCCGTCTCCACCAGAGAGTCTTAATAGGGCTTCGGTTTCTTTGAGTTGTACCTCTTTAGTTTTTAAATGCTCATCTTTTGAAAGTGCCCTTTTTAATAGAGCTTCTAAATCTTCTTTTTCAAAAGAATTTAAAATATACACCTGGCATCTTGATAGTAAAGCAGGAATTACCTCAAAACTCGGATTTTCGGTAGTTGCACCAATCAATGTTACCCAGCCTTTTTCCACCGCGGCTAGCAAAGAGTCTTGCTGCGATTTGCTAAAACGATGAATTTCATCAATAAATAGTATCGGGTTTTTAGCGGTAAAAAGACCGCCACTTTGTTTGGCTTTTTCAATTACCTCACGAATGTCTTTAACACCGCTACTGATAGCACTCAGGGTGTAAAATGGGCGCTTGCTTTCTGCTGCAATAATGTTGGCTAAGGTTGTCTTACCCGTGCCGGGAGGCCCCCAAAGGATTAGAGACGGAATTATGCCCTGCTTAATTTGATGGGTCAAAGCTCCTTTTTCACCAACCAAATGAGCCTGACTAATATAGTCTTCTAAACTTTTTGGTCGCATGCGCTCTGCGAGAGGTTCATTCATTTTATAAAAATAACTAAAAATGAGTGTGACAATTTATCCGATTTTGCAATTATGGAAAAGAAATTGCGACTTTAGTGTTATGTCATCAGAGAATCATTTGAAATTTTCTAATAGCGTGCTATTTATACCATTGTTTGTGGTACTTAGCATTTGGACCGTTTTTTGGTTTGAAATAAAATTCAATATCAATTTAAATGAATTTGGTATTGAACCAAGGAGTATAAAAGGCCTTAGAGGAGTACTTTTTTCTCCGTTTATCCATGGATCAGTTGAACACTTATATAATAATACAATTCCCTTGGCCACTTTAACTACGGCCATTTTCTACTTCTATAATAAAGACGCTAATAAGGTTTTATTTTTTGGGGTACTATTCTCAGGGTTGCTGACATGGTTTATTGGTAGGCCTTCCTATCATATAGGTGCAAGTGGACTTATTTACGTTTTGGTTAGTTTCATCTTCTTTAAGGGGATTTTTGCGCGGCATTATAGACTAATAGCCTTGTCTCTTGCCATGGTATTTTTATATGGAAGCATGATTTGGTATATTTTTCCGATTAAAGAGGGTATTTCATGGGAAGGGCACTTATCTGGTTTTTTAGTGGGTTTGATATTTGCTCTTGTTTTTAAGACAAAACTTGAAATTGAGAAAAGATACTCTTGGGAAAGAGATGATTATAACGAGGAAGAAGATGAGTTTCTAAAACATTTTGATGAAGATGGCAATTTTATTGAAAGTGTTGACCCGCCAATTAATGAGGTGAAGATAAACTATCATTTTAAAGAGAAAAAAGATAAGGGAGAGGGTTAAAGCTGTCGTTGCCTAACTACTTCGTACAAAAACACGCCACAGGCTACAGAAACATTTAAAGAGGCTATTTCGCCCATCATTGGCAGTTTTGCCTTATTATCGACCATTTTTAGAATAGATGGATTTATACCACGGTCTTCTGAACCCATAATGATGGCGCATGGTTGTTTTAGGTCTAAGTCAAAAATAGATTCATTGGTTTTTTCGGTGGCCGCAACAAGTTTTACACCTGATGCCTGCAAATAAAATATAGCATCTTTTAAATGATCAACTTTTGAAATAGGAATATTAAAGGCAGCGCCAGCAGATGTTTTTATGGCATCATCATTAAGAGGCGCCGAGCCGCTTTTCGGAACTATAATGGCATCTACGCCGCAACATTCTGCAGTTCTTATGATTGCCCCAAAATTTCGCACATCTGAAATCTGATCTAATAATAAGAGGATAGGGGCGGTATTTTTTTCAAGAATGCCTTCCAACAAAGGTTCGAAATCTTGAAAACCTATTGATGAAATATTGGCAACTACTCCTTGATGGTTGTGCTCTGTAAGTCTATTGAGCTTTTCTGCTGGAACATAAGAACTACTGATTTTATTTTTTCTTATAGTACTCTCCAATTCTTTGAATAAATCACCTTTGAGACCTTTTTGAAGGTAAACTTTATTTATTGGCTGATTGGCCTGTATGGCCTCAATCACTGCCCTGATACCGTAAATTTGGTTTTTATCTGTCATTTTTTGTAAAACAAATGCCCCGTTCAATTTATTGAACGGGGCATAGTTACATATTTATTTGAAATTATTTGTTCAAATAAGAAATTACTTTTATTAAGTCTTGCTCAGTCTTAATTTTAAGTTTGTTGTCTGAAAAAAAAGTTTTCAATGATTCTTTATGTTTTGAATCAAAAAGATTAAGCATTTTTTTATTATTAAACTCTATTTCATTGATTCTTTTGCCATCTTCTGATTCTAAATAATATTCAGTGAACTGGGAAAATCTAGCTGGAGTACCCTTAACAAATGAGCTTGGAGCTTTTTTAGCTTCTTTAAAAATCACATTAAGTCGTTTATACAACTTGAACTTACCGTCTTTAAGAAGGGTTAGATAACCGTTTTGAGTGTTGCCCTTATTATCGATAAAGGTTTTAAAGCTCATAGGTTTTCCGTCTACGATGACTTTTATTTTTTTGTCCTTTCCAAGAGCTCTAATAGCTTCTCCTTCAACATTTTGCTGTTTTATTTCAATTTCCTCATTGTAAGCATTGTATCTATAGTACAAGGTGCCTGTTAATTCATCTCCGTAGTAGATAGATGTATTATTAAAAAAGTTAGAGGCATAAGGTGAGCCATCGATACTTTTATCTACATAAGTAGCCTTTGTAGATTTGTCCGTAATAGAACCCATGGCATAATTGTACAAACCATCGGTGGCGGATCCAACACCCGCCGTGTAGGTAGCCACTTGTCCGGAAGTTTGCCCCTGAACACTTGCCACAATACCAAATAATGTAAAAAGAAATAATATTTTTCTCATAGTGATTCGATTTATATTGTTAAGGTACTATTTTTTTCACCTTAAAGCAATTAAAATCAATGATTTAATAATAAAAAAGCCCCTTGAAAAGGGGCTTTTTTATTTGACTTATTTGCTTAATTATTTAAAAAACGTAGTACCTGATAGACATCATTTTCTGTTCTAATCTTAATACTGTTTTCTTTTAGATATTGCTTTAAAGATTCTTTTTGATCGGAAGGAACTAGCTTCAAAAGTTTTCTATTGCTTAGTTCAAGTTCATCAATTCTATTTCTACCTTCGACCTCTAAATAATATTCAGTGAATTTTGTAAAACGGGCCGGTGTTGCCGGAACAAAAGAATTCATGGCGCTTTGCGGTTGTGTATATTTTACATCATATCTTTTGTAAAAAGTATATCGGCCTTTGTTCAGTGTTGTTAGGTAGCCGTTTTGGGTAAGACCTTTCTTGTCTATAAAAGTTTTAAAACTAATAACCTTATTATCCGGTTGAATCACACTAATGTTTTTATCTCGGTTCAAACCTCTTATTGGCGCACTTGGTAAATTAGCGTCTTTAATCTCTAATTCTTCAGCATAAGCGTTATACCTATAAAAAATATTTGATTCAAAATCACCTTTAAAATACAGAGCTCCCGGTAAAAAAACATCAGAAGTGTAGGCAGAGCCTTGAATTTTAATTTCTTCTGAAGATTTTTTTTCGTTAGAAGATTTTATATCCCCTAGCAAATAGCCAATTAAGGCAGCATTGTTTCCTCCTCCGGATCCAATTTGATTATTGGCTAATGTTCCAGAAGTTTGGGCGTTTCCATGACTTGCTAAAAAGCAAAAGAGGATGATTGATGTTATTTTATTCATGTTAAAAATTTTAAGGCTACTAAACTAGTTAAAATCGAATTAAAATCTAGGTCTGCGATGTTAATAAAGTTTAAAATGTTATCCCTAATGCGCTTATAGCCTGCGAATCTTTACTAAAATGGTACCCCCTCCAAAAAAAGCCTGGTTCTGTATAACGCCAAAGTACTTCACCTGATTCAGTTACTTCCCAAAATCCGAAGGTGCCTTCAGTTATGAGTCTATTTCCATTAGGTAAAAGATCTACACCAGAAACCCTACCGGAATAAAGCTCTGTATCAGTAAAACTCCAAACAACCTGTGGTTCATTATTGGTATTTGGAGTTAAGTTAAGATTTTCAGGAATCTTTAGTTCATAAGCTGTTGACTGTTCTTGGTTAAAACCGTTTGCAAAAACGAGCATATTACTCTTTCTATCCCCAGCTAACAAATTGGGATGGTGATTTCTGTCAAACAATCGTGTACCTTGATTATTTTTATAAGCTGTGGGATTACCAAACCTATAGACCAAATCTCCTCCTTTATTAAAGTTTCCTCCAGTATCGGAAGTTGCTTGTTCTGTAGTAGTACTGTGATCAATTACCCAAATTTCACTATAAAAATTTGCACTTATATAAATTAGATCTTTTTCAGCATCGTAAGCAATACCATTAGCATGACTAATATCGCCTTGGGGGTTTTTGACCTCCAAATAGTTTAAATCAATCAGTTGCGGATTTGATGCCACGTCGCCAAAATTTAATTTGGTGTCATCAAACTCTTGCACAAGATGGTCCCACATGTGCCATTGCCATACTATTTCGTTGGTATTTGGGTTTACTTCAAGAACTGCATCATAGATTACTTCTGTTCCTTCTGAAAAACCTGCATTATTGGCCTCGTCAACAGATTTTTTCTCCCATGATAAAAACAATATGTTACCGTTAGGAAGTATTTCTGAATCGTGATGGGCGATATGATCTTCATTAGAATATTCATAACTCCACTCTACGGTGCCATCTTTATCAAGAATCGCCAATACACCACCAAATCCTCCTAAGGTAATTTCAGGTGAATCAGATTCCAGAACAGCCAATAGTTTTCCATCATTCAGTAAAAAGGCATCATTACCTAATCTTTTTCCATTAAGGTTCCATTCGTGAACTATCGTTGTAGTCTTGTCCATTAAATACACTCTATTTGCAGCGGCATCATTTACCAATATAAGCCCGTCAAAAACTTGGTCTCCATCAAAAACCTCAAGTCCTTCTTTATCAGGAAAAATTATTGTACCCGTATTGGGCTGATTACCTCCATTATCTGGAGTTGGATCGATTCCGCTATCCTTGTTGCATGCAAATAGTAGTACAGCAAATACGGCTGCTAAAAGTTGGGGATTATTTTTAAATAATAAATTCATAGCAATTGAATTTTTTGAAAAGATAAATCAATTAAGTTTAAAAATGTCAAGAGGGCCATTATTTTGAGCAGCAAATAAAAGAATTTCATCTTTACTGTTTATCAAATTTATGTCTTTTATATTACCGTTAAGATATAGGCCGGATTTGGGCCATGAAACGGGTAAATAGTCACTATCACCATTAGAAATTAATACTAAACCAGAAAATGCATCTAATCGTGGGGTTTCGACTTCAGTTTCATAAATGTTTCCTGCTACGATAGCATCTTGATAACCGTCTTTATTTAAATCAATAAAAACGGTTTCCATTATTGGAAATAATTGGGCTTCAATTGGCAATATTTTTTTTTCAAACTCCCCATTCCCCTTATTTATTAGAATGATCGATTTAAACTCGTTGACTTCTGCGACATATGAATTATTCAGCTCGTCACCATAAATATCGATGAGGTCTGCATTGGCAAACTTTGCATATGTCTCAAATTTTTGCTGAATAAATGGCATCTGTTGCGAGGAACATTCTCGACCTCTAACGGGCACATATTCTCCATTATATTTTTTGCCCAAAACAATATCCATAGTACCATTTTTGTCAAAATCGTTTGCATAAACTTTAAAAGGTTTTTCAGTACTAGCTTTAAACTTAATATTTAGTCCTACATTGCCCACTAAATAATCAGGTAGACCATCGTTATTAATATCGGTTTCTTTAATGGAGAACCACCATCCTTTTGTATCTGTAATATTCTCCTTATCTGATTGTTTAACGAACACACCTTGATTGTTTTTGAAAAATCCGATCTCACTCCATTCACCTACAGCAATTATGTCTTCCCAGCCGTCAGCATCGAAATCTGTTGAAATTATTTGATTTACAATACCGAAGCTGTTCAGGGCAGGTGCTACGTCTTTAGTCACATCTTTAAGATGACCATTATTATTTTCCCATAAAGTTGAAGGCGAAAAACTAGGATAGTTTTGAGGTATGATTCTATTTCCTACGATAATATCCATGTCGCCATCCTTATCAAAATCAAGAACGTCAACGGATCTACCACTTTTTGGATTAGAATTTAATTCATCTATATTGGCTTTGACGAAACCTCCCTTGCCATTATTTAGATAAAGACGATCGGCGTAAAGTGATGAATAGTTGGCAAATTCGTTACCTCCACTTACAACAAATAAATCCATATCATCATCATTATCAAAATCAAAGAATATAGACTCCATATCCTCGTAATTCTTATCCTCAACGAAAGCTTTTACCTTTTCTATTCTAAATTTTCCGTTTTCTTTTTGAACATACAAAACTCCGCTTTGCCCAGAGGCTCCACCAATGTAAAAATCGTCTAGTGAATCTCCGTTGATATCACCTTTCGAAATAAATGGACCTTGAGTTGATTGTTTGTAGGGGAGTAAGACTTCTTTTTCAAAATCGTCATAACTGTTTTCCTTGTGTACGAATTCTATTTCAATAGACTCATTTTTTATAGGTGTAAATAAGATGCTATTTGAAGTAACCGGACTTTCTAGCGATATAACAGCATCTTTTTCGAAAAAATTAAGAGTAGAATTGGACTCAACATTATATCGTTTCTCTATTTTGCCATTTAACCAAGTAACTGTTATCGTGTCTATTATTTTATTTGGGCCCAACCCAAAGTGGGCTATATTTTCATGAGAAGACCTATAGCCTCTCACGCGCCTAGTTTCTATCATTTGAGATAAGCCAGAATATTCAATAGATACTTTTGCGAAAGATTCTGAAAGTGCACCCTTCGTTACTATTTTTAGGAAATTTTTATCGCCATTTTCTACACTTAGGTTTTTGTACAAAAAAGAGTTGTCATCGATGTTATTTACTACTAGATCTAGGTCACCATCATTGTCTAAATCTCCTTGGGCAGCACCATTACTAAACGAAAAATCGGCCAAACCCCATTCTTTTCCAACTTCTTTGAACTTTAGATTGCCCTTATTTTCATATAGTAAATTTGGTAGTTTTTCAGAAGGCATAGATTCATATAATTGTTTTTTCACCGATAAAGGAACATTGCCTTTATACTTTACTTTGGATTCAAATACTTTTCGCTGCAAATCATTATCTAAGGCATATCTGCGGTATCCGTTAGTAATAAATACGTCTTTATAAGAATCTAGATTAAAATCTGACATAAGAACAGACCAGCTCCAATCGGTATTTGCCATTGAAGTAGCTTGAGAAATATTGGAAAATTTATTGTTTCCGATATTGAGTTGTAGTGAATTATACATGTATTGATGATGGAAACCGGCTTTATTTGTTAAATAGTCAAACCTAGTTGTATTCATGGAAGCCATTAAGGTTTTTGATCTCACATGGTCATTCGCAGCCATGTCAAGAACAAAAATATCTTGTTCAAGATCGTTATTGATGTCTGCAATATCCATTCCCATTCCATAGAAAGAAATATGATTAGTATAATCTTTTATTTGGTCAGAGAATGTTCCATCTTGGTTATTTATGAAGAGGGCGTCTGGAATGTAATAATCACTTGCTATATAGAAGTCTAGCCAACCATCATTGTTTATGTCTGATACGGTTAGACCTAAACCAAATATAGGGCGTTCTATACCGGCTTCTTTAGTGACATTAATAAACTTGCCATTGTCATTTCTATATAAATGAGAGCTATTGAAATATTTTGACTCTTCGTCTTTGTCTACAAGTTTGTATAAATTAATAGGATCAACCCCGTAATACTCATTTTCGTTCATTACTAGACAATCTAGATCATTATCATTGTCAAAATCAAAAAAGATAGACTGTGTGCTAATACCTATATCCGCCAAACCATATTGCACAGCTACTTCTTCAAAGGTTTCGTTCTGCAGGTTTAAAAAAAGAAGATTTCTTCTCTCTTCTCGGTTTTTTGGTCCGCCTTGAGACACGTAAATATCGAGCCAGCCGTCGTTGTTAATGTCTACAAAAGTGACTCCATTGGACCAACCTTTACCTTTATTGATACCGGCTGTTTGCGAAACATCGGTAAATGTGAATTCGCCATTATTTATGTATAGTTTATTTTCGACTTGATTGCCGCAGAAGAAAATGTCATTTAGTCCATCATTGTTTAGGTCAGAAATACCTACTCCGGCACCATTATAGAAATAGTCGTAGTTAAATAGATTTTCTTTTGAGGAAACATCTTCGGTAATTATATTTTTGAAATTTAACCCACTTTTATCAGGAGAAATGGATTCAAAAACCTTTTGGTTTTCTTTCAAGGTATTATCGACCTTATTTTTCGAATCTTGGTTTACGCATCCTTGGGCAAAAATATAAAGAGAAATTAAAGTAATGCGCTTTATACTATAGATATAACTTTTGGTGAATACTGATTTTGGGGTTTGCATTTTTTGATCAAAAGTTAGATGAAATAAGCCTTGCAGACTCTTAAATGACAATTTATTTTAAAATAAATATAAAAAAAAACCACCTCAATGAGGTGGTTTTCATGACATATCTAAATAAAATTAGTCTGCACAAAAATCAATAGCTATCGGGCCTGCACTTGTTCCAGAAGAGACACTGGCAACTGTATTTCCGGCAGGAGTAATAATTTCTGCGGACATTTCTCCCCAAAAATCCCCATTCCATTGAAAAACAGCAGCATCTGTCTGTCCAGCTGGTACGGTAAAGGTAGCAGTACCTTCACTGTCGCCATCGGTGCAAGCATAGCCTGGTGTCTCGTACGGTGTACAAAGACCTATCTCGAAAACAGTACCGTCGCTTAAAGTTACGGTTAATCCAGGACCTCCACCGTCAGCAGTGGTAGGTTGCCAACCATCGCCATAAGAATCTTCCATATTCACCGTCCAAGTACCAGCCTGTGTAGGTTTTGGTAAGCACACGAGTGTGGATGTATATTCAAAAGGAGATGAAAAGAAAGAACCTGTAAGCGTTCCTGAATTATCTGCTGCAGAATAGGTGCTTCCATCCGTTTGTACAATTTCAAATCTTATAGTAAAGGCATCACCACCAAAAATCTCAGCACCTGTTACGCCTGTTGCAGTTTGCAATTCAGCTGCAGTTGCGGTAAATGTAAATCTAGGCAAACCAAATTCTCCAGTTTCTGCATCAGCTAAAGTAAAAGTCTGTATCAGAGTTTCGGCATCACCGATAGTTGAATTACCTCTATCGGAAGTATTATCACTATAGCCAACATAGACGTTAAGTTCAGAAAGTAGGTCTCCATTTTCTTGATCTTGAACTTCAACTGTTGCACTAAAACCACCACCTAGAAGTGTACTTGTAGGTACATCATATAGAATTTCATTTTCAGTTACTTCTATAGTTCTAACAATAGCTCCCCTTTTTTCAGCATCAGTAATTTGATCAATAACTTGGTCACTATCTTCGCAAGCTGCAAATAATAAACTTATTACCCCAGCTATGATTAATCTATTTTTAAATAAAATCTTACTCATTTCTATCAATTTTTAATTAGCAGGCGGGAATGCCGGACTTGCTGGATTAGTATCCCAGAAAACTTGAGTTGTCAAGTCTGCTCTCTGTGTCAAATTAGGGTTGTTAAGCACTTCGTTTTGTGGTAACAAAAAGGTTCTTGGGAATGGTCCCGGATCTGGTTCCCAGTTAGGGAATACTGTTGTTGGGAAACCGGTTTTTCTATAATAATTATATGACTCAAAACCACCACCATACAAAGTCGTAAAATATTGCTCAGCAAAGATGTTCTCTTTATCATCACCCGTAGCAGTATTAAAACTAGCAACGATATCAGCAATATAATCTTCAACATCTGTATCGGAAGGGGCAAAAGAAGTATCAGCAGAACCATCTAAGGCCCCAAAAGTTTGCACTTTTTCAATAGACTTGGTGATTCCGTTTTCTAAGGCAGTAGCTTTTTCAGCATCTGAAGCCGCCATTTCACCAATCCAGAAATCAACGTAAGAAGATAAAATAATTGGTTCAATACCTGCGCCACCGCCACCTTGGCCTAAACCTACACCTGGGGCAAGTAAAACACCGGTGATAGCATCAGTTTCGTTAAATTGACTATCATCAAAGCGTCCTCCAGCTGGGTAAACACCTGGTGCTGTTTTTAAGAATCCATCCGGTGGTCCACCTTCATCGTTACCATGACTTCTACCCCAATATCCATTATCTACACTACAGTAAACAAAACCAGCATAATGTGGTGGCGGAACAAATAGCGAACATGAAATTGTTTCCTCATTTGGTGGAACAGCATTTCCATCTACATCAATGGCACCTGGAGTACCATTTGCTTGGCGATAGAAATAGTAACGTATTCTAGGGTCATCATTTTGCAACATTAAATCCATTAACCAATTCGATCGGTATGGACCAACCCCACTAGGCGTATAACCTGCTTCAAAATCAGGATGTCTATCACTTGGTTGCAACTCACTAGTTCCATATCCTAATTGAAGATCATCAGCTGCAGAAGAGATATAATTTCCTCCATTAACAATAGCATCAAAAGCAGCTTTATTGTTAATGTTTTTGTATGACCTTAGTCGAATAGAATTTATGGCTTTTACCCATTTTTCTGTATCGCCACCATAAAACAAATCTGTGGCACCCTGCGAACTAGGTCCTGAAGCTAATAAAGCTTCTGCTTCTGAAAGCAAAACAAAGGCTGCATCATAAACACTCGCACCGTCATCAAGTGTCGGAGCTGGAAACTCGGTTGCATTACCTGCTTGTGAAAAAGCGGCTTCTCCAAGAACATCTACCAATTGAAATAAACTATGGGCGTACATAAGCTTACCTAAACCGATATGGAAGGAGTAATCAATATCACTAAGGGCATCAATCTCTTCTAGAGCTTGCAGGTTGGTAAGGATACCGACACTGACAAAATCTCCAGGGATATTTCCGCCTGAGCTATATGTTCTTGCCCAAACACCATTAATGGTGTTACCTGGCAGACCATTAAAATAATCCCTACTACCAAAATAATCGATACGGGTCAGTTGCGCTCCTAGATTATTAAAATCTGTTTGGTTTGAAGCATAAGCCAATTGTATTGAGTTAAGCAACAAATTAGGGTCCGATTGCGTCGGAGAGAGCGCATTTGGACTTACTGTCAAGTCCAATTCAGTGGTCTCACAACTGGTAATTACTGTACCAACTGCGAGTATCATTGCAATTTGTTTAAATATTTTATTCATGATATAAATTTATCAAATTATGTTAAAAAGTAGCTTTTAGGCTGAATCCATATCTTCTTGAGCTTGGCCCATTCAAGAAATCGAACCCTTGACCATTACCTACACCTACACCTTGAACATTAGGGTCAAAATTTGCCCCATCAGGTGTGTTATAGGCATCGTACCAAAGATTGAAACCTTGTACCGTAAAGGTTAAAGCACCAAAAGGCGTTTTGTCTAACACTTTAGATGGAAGACTGTAAGCAAGAGAAACCTCCTGTAATCTTATAACAGAAGCATCGTATATTCTAGTTTCTGTTGGGCCAAATAACAAGTTGCTAAAGAAATAGGTAGAGTTGTTAATTTGAGTGTTATTAACACTTCCATCAGCTTTAACACCAGGTAAAATATACGTGTTTTCCCTATCCTGAGTTTCTACTATAAGACCTCTACCTAAAAGAGTAGCCACTGTACTAGATAAGATATCGCCACCTTTTGTATGATTAATTTGGAAATTCAGACTTAAATTTTTGTAGCGAATAGAGTTGATAAAGTTCATAGTATAGTCAGGAATAGCATCTCCAACTATTGGTGCTAGACCATTTTCATCTTGTTCAGCTACAACATAATTACCTGCACTGTTCACCAAGAAATCTCCATTGGCATCACGGGCGATGGCCGTTCCAACAATCGAGCCTAATGACTCACCTTTTTGAGCAACGTTCGAGCCTCTAAAAAGACCTCCGCCTACAGCTAATGAACCAGCATAAAATATCTGATCTTGTTCTTGTTCCGTTACAATAACATTATTAGCGAAAAAGTTAACTCTTGAATTCCATGAGAAGTTCTCACTTCTAAAAATATCTATACCAAAATCAGCTTCAACACCCTTATTCTCAATGGCACCAATGTTGCTTTGAGTAGACGTAAAACCAGTTGAAGGTGCCAAAGGCTCAACTACAATTAGGTCATTGGTTGTTTTATAGAAATAAGTGAAATCAAGAGATACTCTATTTTTCCAAAATTTAGATTCGATACCAAGTTCTACTTCCTCCAACAATTCTGGCTTTAAATCTGGATTTGCCTTAATGTTAGAGATTTGGTTGGTGGTGACAGAGCCGCCATTAATTGGGTCATTAAAAATTTGGGTATCTTGATTTGTAAAGCCAACAGTAGGATAAGGTCTGTCCGTATCAAAGTTAGCTGAAGTACCATAACTTGCCCTGAATTTCAAGAAATTCAAACCATTTTCAGATTTTAAACTAGGAAATGCATTTGTAGGTAAGAAAGATAAACTAGCTCCAGGATAGGTAATGTTATTGTTAGCACTTTGGAAGTTAGATACCCAGTCTTTTCTTGCACTGAGGTTTAAAAATAAATAATCGTCATAATCCAAAGTTGCTTGGCCTAGCAAACCAACTATGTTCCTTTTTCTTGAAAATTGAATGGGTAATTGATTTTGGTAATTGAAATGTCTTTTAACACCAAAAACAATCTGCCCTGTGCTTGCTACCCCACTTCTATCATAAAAATCGGAACGTGTAGTTCCACCTGCTGTAAAAGATAAACCTAACTTTTCAGATATGTCGTAATTACCATTGATAGAAACAAAGTGATCCCAAATAGTATTATTATTATCAAAGGTATTTAAGAAACCAAATAT
>CALBVX010000117.1 GCA_937969515.1 uncultured Croceitalea sp.
GAAACTTTGTCGTTTTGCCTGTCTTTTGGGTAATGTGCCCAGTTCCATGGAAATGTAGAACGCTCTATATGTGGCATGGTTACTAAATGGCGACCTGTTTTGTCACATAGCATAGCGGTGTTAAAATCACTTCCATTTGGATTAGCAGGATAGCCTTCGAAACCGTATTTGGCAACAATATCATAGTTTTCTTCGGAGAGTGGCAGACTGAATTTACCTTCACCATGTGAAATCCATACACCTAGTTTAGCCCCTTCAAGATTAGAAAGCATTACAGAATTATTCTTTTGAATTTCTACGGAAGTAAAATTACTCTCATGTTTTCCAGAATCATTGTAGGTCATCTTTCCGTGAGTTTCGTGCTCAGGATTGATGAGGTCCAATTCCATAAACAACTGGCAACCATTACAGATACCAATAGATAGGGTGTCAGGTCGTGCGAAGAAATCGTTGATGACTTTGTTCGCTTTTTCGTTGTATTTGATAGCCCCTGCCCAGCCTTTTGCACTGCCTAGCACATCGGAATTTGAAAAACCACCTACGGCCCCTAAAAACTGAATGTCTTCCAAAGTTTCCCGACCGGATATCAAATCAGTCATGTGAACATCTTTTACATCAAAACCAGCTAAAAACATGGCATTTGCCATTTCACGCTCCGAGTTGCTTCCTTTTTCACGAAGAATGACTGCTTTTGGCTTCTCGGCCCTGGTCAAAGTGAACGATAATTTCCCGTCAAAGCTATCCGGGAAAGTATAATTTAAAGATTGTCGCTTATAGTTGTCATAGCGGTCTTTTGCCAAACCATTAGCCGTTTGTTTATTGTCTAACAAGTAAGAAGTCTTAAACCAAGTATCACGAAGTGAATTAACATTTAAACCTATTTCTACCCCGTTATTTTTAAGACGTAGCTCTCCTTCTTCAATAACATGACCAAGTTTGTAGAAATCTAATCCAACTGATTCCATCAATTTTTCAGTGGCAGCATCTTTGGTCTGAATAACAAGGCCAATATTTTCAGCAAACAGCACTTTTATGACATCTTGCTCTCCCAATGATGTTAAATCGAGTTCCGCACCCAAATTATTGTCAGCAAAGCATAGTTCCAATAATGTTGTAATTAATCCACCAGAACCAATATCATGGCCAGCAAGAATGTGCCCATCAACAATCAGTTTCTGTATGATGTTAAAAGCTGTTTTGAAATAAGCCGCATCCATGATGCTTGGTGCTTCGCTACCAATACTGTTTAATATTTGACCAAAAGAAGAACCACCAAGTTTAAAGGTGTCTTTAGATAGATTGATGTAATAAATAGCTCCGCCATCTTTTTGTAAAACAGGTTCTACAATTTTAGTGATATCGTTGCAATTTGCAGCTGCCGAAATCACTACAGTACCAGGGGCAATAACCTCTTGGTCTTTGTATTTCTGCTTCATAGAAAGAGAATCTTTCCCAGTTGGTACATTAATGCCCAATGCAATGGCAAAATTTGAAACGGCCTCAACCGCTTCGTATAATCGAGCATCTTCTCCTTCATTTTTACAGGGCCACATCCAATTCGCGGAAAGCGAAACAGACTGTATGCCATCTTTTAGCGGCGCCCAAACTAGATTCGTCAAGGCTTCAGCAATGCTATTTCTGCTTCCAGCAACCGGGTCTATTAGTCCTGAAACGGGAGAATGCCCAATACTCGTGGCAATTCCTTCTTTACCCTTAAAATCTAGCGCCATTACGCCAACGTTGTTCAAAGGCAGCTGCAATGGTCCTGCACATTGTTGCTTGGCAACTTTACCGCCCACACAGCGGTCAACTTTGTTGGTGAGCCAATCTTTGCATGCGACAGCTTCTAATTGTAAAACTTGATTTAGATAGTCATGAAAATATTCTAAAGAATAGCTAGCATCTTTATAATGTACTTCGACTTTGGAGTCTTCCATAATGGTTTTTGGTGAACTTCCGAACATATCGGAGAGTGCTAAATCCATTGGTTTTTCACGAGTTGTTTTAGACTCAAAGGTAAATCGATGTTCGCCGGTTACTTCGCCTACTTCGTACATAGGGGAGCGTTCTCGGTCCGCAATTCGTTTTAAGAGGTCTGTATCTTTTTTGCCAATGACCAAGCCCATACGTTCTTGACTTTCGTTGCCAATGATTTCTTTGGCAGATAGGGTAGGGTCACCAACGGGTAATTTATCTAAATCGATTTGGCCGCCAGTATCTTCTACCAGTTCCGAAAGACAATTTAAGTGCCCCCCTGCACCATGGTCGTGAATGGAAACAATCGGATTGTCATGGCTTTCTACCATGCCTCTTATGGCATTAGCTGCGCGTTTTTGCATTTCGGGATTGGAACGTTGCACGGCATTTAATTCAATTGCGGATTCAAACTCTCCGGTATCTGCGCTAGAAACAGCAGCACCTCCCATACCAATTCGATAATTGTCACCACCAAGAATCACGATTTTATCACTTTTGTTGGGTATGTCCTTTAATGCTTGTTCCGCTTTGCCATAGCCAATACCGCCTGCTTGCATAATGACTTTGTCGTAACCTAGATTTTTATTGTCTTCATGGTGTTCAAACGTAAGTACAGAACCTGCAATTAAGGGCTGCCCAAATTTGTTTCCAAAGTCCGAAGCTCCATTGGAAGCTTTAATTAAAATATCCATAGGGGTCTGGTAGAGCCACGGTCTAGCCGGGAAAGCATTTTCCCATTCCCTATCTTTTTGCAAACGGGAATATGCGGTCATATACACTGCAGTTCCTGCAAGTGGTAAAGACCCTTTTCCTCCGGCCAATCTATCCCTTATTTCTCCTCCAGAACCAGTAGCGGCTCCATTAAAGGGTTCTACGGTTGTCGGGAAGTTATGTGTCTCTGCTTTTAACGATAATACGGAATCAAACTCCTGTTCTTCGTAAAAGTCAGGCTTGTCAGCAGTTTTTGGGGCAAATTGCACCACTTTTGGGCCTTTTATAAAAGCTACATTGTCTTTGTAGGCAGATACGATATCATTGGGATTTTCAGCTGAGGTTTTTTTAATCAGTTTGAATAAGGAAGTGGGCATTTCTTCGCCGTCAATAACAAAGGTGCCATTGAAAATCTTATGACGGCAATGCTCAGAGTTTACCTGACTAAAACCAAACACTTCTGAATCTGTAAGTTTACGACCAATATTTATTGAAAGATTTTCCAAATAATCAACTTCGTCATCACTTAGTGCCAAACCTTCTTGTTGGTTATAAACAGCAATATCATCAATAGGTAGAATAGCCTCAGGGATAACATCAATTGTATAAATATCTTGATGTAGACCATTGTACTTTTGGAGTAGCATGGGGTCAAAATCAGTAGAATTTTCCTCTACCGCTTTAAATTCTTCAATACGAATTATCCCTACAATGCCCATATTTTGTGTGATTTCTGTGGCATTGGTACTCCAAGGGGTAACCATGGCGGCACGCGGGCCAACAAAAAAGGCGTCTAGAGACGCCGCGTTTAATTTAGGTTGGTTGCCGAATAACCAAGATAATTTTTTTTCATTTTCAGAGGTGATTTCTTGAGCAGTTTGGACAGCGAAAACTTTAGTCGCAATATCCCCAAAGAAGTGAATCATAAGTGCCTATCTATTGTACAGATTAAGAAAACGCAAATTTACGATTTTTTACCCCTTTTGATGTAAGAGTTTAAAACAGTTTTTAACGGGTATTGTTGATAGTTTGCATATTTGTAACAGATAAAAGATTAAAAAAACTAGCAAGAAATTCTGCTTTTTCGATTAGCTAAAATACTAAATAACAGTTTTTTAAGTTAATATTTTGAACCCCAATAAGTAAATTATGAATTTTAAAAATAAACTTTTGCCATTCTTTTTGGCAATTGGATTGCTGACAAGCGTTTTTGCCCAAGAAGAAGAAACAGGGCAGTGCGCCAATTACTACAAAGGAACATACACCCTTAAAAACGGAAAAATAAAGGAAGGTTATATATTTATCAATGATTGCAAGCCACATCTTTTTCAGCAGAGTTTGCGAATTATCGATGAAAAATCCTTTGCAAAATATGCAAAGGGAAAAAAGATTAAAAAGAAAGCTATTGAAAATTTCAAGGTCAAGGAAATAAAAGCTTTTGCACTTGAAAATGGACGTAAATTTCGTCAAGTAAAGTACACCGATCTTGCGTCAACCACAAAAATTGGAATGTTGCCAAAACGTTTTTTACTTGAAATGGCGACAGATGGGGATATCACTGTTTATAAGAAGTATTATCGTACGGATAATGGAATTATTCATAAAGAAGTGAGTGATTCTAAATTTGCTGGTGGACCAGAGCACACAGTATTTATGAAGAGTAATTTTCAAATTTTGATACAAAAGGACAGGTCAAAGAATCCAAAGAATATAAGGATGGTAACTGTTAAGAATTATTTTGGAGACAATGATGAAATAATTCAAAAATACCAGAAAGGGGAATATGAATTTAGGGATCAGTTGCAAAGACCAGCAGCTTTTGGCTTTAACTGTGATATGGTATATTTAAATGCTTTGGTTAAAATAACAAATGATTATAATAAAGGGATTAATATGGAAATATCTGGTACTAGTTTTGATAATTAAAATCTCTTTTAAATTAGCACTGAAGTCCGGTATTTCCGGGCTTTTTTTTATGTTCTTTTTTCGGATAATTTGATAAGAGGCAACGCTAAAAATAAATTTAAAAATGCCAAATCGTTTACTATCTTACAAGAGCTAATTCAAACTCTATCCTTATGAAATGCTCAAAGCACCTATTAATGCTATTGTTGTTGTTGATTTTCAACAGTATGATAGCTCAACAATCGTTTTCCAAAAAACAAATAGCCAAATTAAAAGCTGAGGTGGCTACTTTAGTTGAAGCTGATAAAAAACAGGCACAGGTAATGGTGGACAAAATTTTCAGTTTTGCCGAACTTGGCTTTCAAGAAATTGAATCTTCAAAATACTTAACTGGGATTTTAGAAGATAACGGATTTACCATTGAAAACTCTATCTCTAACATTCCTACAGCTTGGTTTGCAGAGTGGAGCAATGGCGAAGGTCCAGTTATTGCCATTGGCAGTGATGTGGATTGTATTCCAAAGGCATC
>CALBVX010000118.1 GCA_937969515.1 uncultured Croceitalea sp.
GGAGAAACATACGCTAAGCAAATGGCAGCAATATCAAAAAGAGCAATTGGGAAATTTTTATGGTATGCTCTTGCATGAGGGTAATTATTTGGATGAAGTAATGCGAAATACCGAGGCCTTTTTATCGGATACTCAAAAGTACGTTTCTGGTGATGTATTTGTAGGCCTTTATCCTTTTCAATTCAAACTTCAAGGTATCTATTCCGAACATGATTTAATGAATGCCTCCTTTGGAAGCTATGGTGAAATGAATAAAGGCTGGACAGCAGATGAAGCTAAAGGCTTTATAAAAATAGCATCCAACGCAGGGAAAATTGCAAACCATGTAAATCAACATCATGATTAAGGCAGGTATTATAGGGGGTTCTGGTTATACCGGTGGTGAACTGATCCGATTATTATTGAATCATCCTGAAGTTGAAATTGATTTTGTCTACAGTACAACAAAAGCGGGGACAAAAATTTCATCGGCGCATCACGATTTACTGGGTCAAACCGATTTAAGGTTTTCAAGCACCGTAAATGAGCGAGTCGATGTTTTGTTTTTATGCCTTGGGCATGGTAATTCTTCTAAATTTTTGAAAGAATATACCTTCTCGAATCAAACAAAAATCATAGACCTCAGCAACGACTTTAGACTACAAGCAGATGCAACTTTTGATGGAAAAACATTTGTTTACGGATTGCCAGAACTTTTCAAATCGAAAATTGAACAGACACAGTTTATTGCAAATCCTGGCTGTTTTGCGACAGCAATTCAATTGGCACTACTACCGTTGGCTAAAGCAGAACTGTTAACTAACGAAGTTCATATCAATGCAATTACAGGTAGTACCGGAGCAGGTATAAAACCTTCAGAAACCTCCCATTTTAGTTGGCGTAACAATAATATAAGCTGGTATAAACCTTTTACCCATCAACACTTAGGTGAAATTGGTGAAAGTTTACACTCATTTGGGCATGCTACGGGAAAACTACGTTTTCTTCCTAATAGGGGTAATTTTACTAGGGGAATATTGGCAACGGCCTATACCAAATTTGATGGTTCTTTAGTGGATGCTATTAAATTGTATAGGAGTTTTTATTCCGAAGCATTATTCACACAAATCTCAGAAGAGCCTATTCACCTAAAACAGGTTGTAAATACGAACAATTGCCATATCCATTTGCATAAAGATGATGACGTTTTATTGGTAACCTCAGCTATCGATAATTTACTAAAAGGCGCATCTGGGCAGGCCGTTCAGAATATGAACCTTATGTTCGGTTTTGAAGAAGCAAAGGGCTTACAATTAAAAGCAGGCGTATTTTAAAATAAAAACAATGAAAATAGCAATTATAGGAACAGGTAACTTAGGGCTAGCCATTGCCAAAGGAATTTTGCATAGTAACGGTGCTACAACAATGTACCTTACGAAAAGAAATACCGCTGATATCGAAGACTTTGAAAAGTATGGCAATGTCACGGTCACTAATGACAACAAAGAGGCCGTAAAAAATTCGGATATTCTAATTTTTGCCGTTCAACCAGGGCATTTTGAGGGCATTTTGTATGACATTAAAAATGAATTGGGCGAAAAGCATGTAATAATGAGTACTATTACCGGTTTTGGTATTGATAAGATGGAATCTATAATCGGTTCCGATAAATACATTATTCGAACAATGCCCAATACGGCTATTTCGGTCGGTAAATCAATGACATGTATTTGTAGTAATGGATTGGGCCAAAAACGAATTGAATTGGCCAAAGCTATTTTCAATAGAATGGGACATTCTTTAGAAATACCGGAAGAACAAATGCAAGCGGCAACAGTTATTTGCGCAAGCGGAATCGCTTTCTGGATGCGACTAATCCGTGCGACTACCCAAGGTGCTATTCAACTGGGTTTTGATGCCAGAGAAGCTCAAGAATTGGCAATGCATACTTGTAATGGGGCCGCCAGTCTATTAATTGAATCCGGCAGTCATCCTGAAGAAGAAATTGATAGAGTAACCACACCACAAGGGTGTACCATTTCAGGACTTAATGAAATGGAGCATCAAGGTTTAAGTTCTTCACTGATACGAGGTATTGTAACCTCCTTTGAAAAAATAAGTGATATTAGAAAAGGTTAACGCTGTCAGGTCGAGCGGAGTCGAGACCTAAATAATGAGATTCCCGCCTACGCGGGAATAACAAAAAAGTAATTATGGAACTATTTGATGTATACCCCCTTTATAATGTAACTCCGGTTTCCGCAAAAGGAATCGAAGTTATAGATGATAAGGGGCAAAAATATTTGGATTTTTATGGCGGACACGCTGTTATTTCAATTGGGCACTCGCATCCACATTACGTTCAACGCTTAAAAAATCAGCTAGATAAAATTGGATTTTACAGTAATTCTGTTCAAAACCCATTGCAGGCTGAGCTTGCTCAAAAATTAGGTACACTTTCAAAATGTGAAGACTACAACCTGTTTTTGTGCAATTCCGGAGCCGAGGCCAATGAAAATGCACTTAAAATGGCCTCTTTTCATACAAAAAAGTCTAAAGTTATTGCGTTTAAAAATGCCTTTCATGGTAGAACTTCGGCAGCGGTCGCGACTACGGATAACCAAAAAATAAATGCCCCTTTAAACCAGCAACAAAAGGTTACATTTCTTGATTTTGAAGATTTTACGGGTTTAGAAGGCGAACTTAAAACCGGCGACTATTGCGCTGTAATTTTAGAGGCCATACAAGGTGTAGGCGGTCTTGATGAACCGAGCTCAGAATTTTATCAATTTATACAAGAAAAGTGTAAAGAAAACAATGTTTTGGTCATTGCAGATGAAGTACAATCAGGCTTTGGTCGCAGCGGTAAATTCTTCGGTTTTCAACATCATGGTATTCAGCCAGACATTATATCAATAGCTAAAGGTATGGGCAATGGCTTTCCTGTAGGCGGAATACTGATTCATAAACCAATTAAGGCATCCTACGGACTTTTAGGAACCACTTTTGGTGGTAATCATTTAGCCTGTGCAGCAACACTAGCAGTTTTAGAAGTTTTAGAACGTGAGAACTTAATTGAAAACGCATCCGCACTTGATTCTTATTTTAAAGAAATTGCCAGTACCATTCCTGAGGTAAAAAAAGTAAAGGGAAGAGGTTTAATGTTAGGGCTTGAGTTTGATTTTGAAGTTTCCGATTTAAGAAAAAAATTAATCCATAATCAACATCTGTTCACAGGTGGTTCGGCCAATAAAAAACTCCTCAGATTTCTACCTGCCCTAAATATTACAAAAGAGCAAATCACTAGTTTCTTTAATGCCCTCAAAGCAGAATTATAATGAAAAATTACATCCATATCAGCGATTTAGAAAACCTGCAAGATGCCGTTAAAGAAGCTATTGCACTAAAGCAAAATCCGTATCAGTTTAAAGAATTGGGCAAACAAAAAACCATTTGTCTATTATTCTTCAATAACAGTCTTCGTACCCGTTTGAGCACGCAAAAAGCAGGTATGAATTTGGGGCTTGATGTCATGGTCATGAATTTTGGAAGCGAGGGGTGGCAGCTAGAATATGAAGATGGAACTGTAATGGACCAGGGAAAATCGGAACATATTAAAGAAGCGGCACAGGTAGTTTCGCAATATGCAGATATTGTCGCCTTAAGGGCATTTGCAGGTTTAATTGATAAGGAAAAAGACGAAGCAGAAATAGTTCTCAAAGGTTTTGAAAAATATGCTAGCATTCCTGTTGTGAATATGGAAAGTTCAGTAGGCCATCCACTACAAGCCCTAGCCGATGCCATTACCTTAGAAGAACATAAAACCGTAAAGAAACCAAAAATTGTCTTGTCTTGGGCGCCCCATCCTAAAGCCCTGCCCCATGCCGTGGCAAATTCTTTTATTGAAATGATGAAGCTGCAAGATGCCGAGTTTGTAATAACGCATCCTGAAGGATATGAGCTAAATCAAGAAATCACAAAGGACTGTAAAATTGTGTATGACCAAGAAAAAGCTTTAGAAAATGCGAACTTTGTATATGTTAAAAACTGGAGTAGTTATTCGAATTACGGAAAGGTTTTATCTGAAGACAAGAATTGGATGATGACCAAGAAAAAATTGGGTGATGCCAAATTCATGCATTGCCTTCCTGTGAGGAGAAATGTGGTGGTAGAAGATGCTGTTTTAGACAGCAACCAAAGTTTGGTTGTCGAACAGGCAAATAATAGAACCTATTCGGCACAATTGGTTTTAAAAAGAATTTTAGAAAAACTGTGAATCAGCAATTATCCATAGTAAAAATTGGTGGTAACATCATAGAGAATGAGCTAGAACTCTCAAAGTTCTTGACTTTCTTTTCAAAGCTAGAGGGTTCTAAAATTCTAGTTCATGGGGGTGGCAAAAAGGCAAATCATGTTTTAGAAAAAATGGGGATAAGCCCTAAAATGGTGAATGGGAGAAGAATTACCGATCTAGAAAGCCTTAATGTGGCCATTATGGTTTACGGTGGGTTGACGAACAAGAAAATAGTAGCCCAACTTCAGGCCTTAAATTGTAACGCAATCGGAATGAGCGGCGCAGATGCAAATGCAATTCAAGCCCATAAAAGACCTGTAAAAGATATTGACTATGGCTTTGCTGGTGATATAGATGGGGTTTCAAACAATACATTGAATTCCATTTTAGAATTGGGACTTACACCTGTTTTTTGTGCATTGACCCATGACCAAAAAGGACAGTTATTGAATACGAATGCCGATACTATTGCATCTGAATTAGCGATTGGGATGAGCAAAAATTTTGAAACGACACTTTATTATTGCTTTGAGTTAAACGGTGTTCTGAGAGATTTTGAAGATAAAACTTCTGTCATTAAAAAAATTGATTCTGCTTCTTATGCAAATTTAATTTCTGATGGAATTATTGCGGATGGAATGCTTCCAAAAATGCATAATTGTTTTCATGCCCTAAATAATGGTGTCAAAGAAGTTAGAATGGGTAATTTAGACCTATTCGAAAAAGAAAATACAAACTATACAAGATTAGTTTTATGACAATCGATAAAGATACTTTGGCCCAAGAAGCCATCGCACTGCTAAAGCAATTGATTTCCATTCCTTCATTTTCGCAAGAAGAAGATGAAACTGCTGAAGCTATTGCTACTTGGCTCAAAAAATTCGGTGTGGAAACCAAACGCCAATACAATAATATTTATGCGTTCAACAAATATTATGATGAGAGCAAACCTAATTTACTGCTGAACTCTCACCATGACACGGTAAAACCTAATTCTGCATACAACAAAGACCCATTCAATCCACATGTGGAAGATGGAAAACTGTATGGTTTAGGAAGCAACGATGCCGGGGGCTGTCTGTGTTCGTTATTGGCGACTTTCGTTCATTTTTATGAGCGAAACGATTTAAGCCATAACATTATAATGTCGGCAACCGCAGAAGAGGAAGATGCTGGTGAACTAAGTATTTCCGCCTTGTTGCCAATTTTACCGGAAATTGAGCTTGCTATCGTTGGGGAACCTACTTTAATGCAATTGGCAGTCGCTGAAAAAGGACTCATTGTATATGATGGTAAAGTAAGCGGCACTCCTTCTCATGCGGCACATCCAAATGACAACAATTCTATTTACAATACTATTGAGGTTTTGGAATGGTTTAAAAACTATCGTTTTCCAAAAGTTTCCGATGTGCTTGGCCCTGTAAAGATGACCGTTACCCAAATTAAGGCAGGTTCACAACATAACGTAGTTCCTGCACATGTAGATTTGGTGATCGATGTACGTGTAAATGATTGTTATACAAACGAACAAATAAATGAGATACTACAACAAGAAGCACCTTGTGAGCTCATACCGCGCTCTCTTGATAAAAGCAGTTCAGCTATCTCTATAGACCACCCTTTGGTAAAATCAGGCATTGCGCTTGGAAGAGAGACTTACGGTTCACCTACCCTTTCTGACCAAACCGAACTAAGTTGCCAGTCTTTAAAGTTAGGCCCTGGCGATAGTACACGTTAGCATTCGGCTGATGAATTTATTTATGTAAAAGAAGTCGAAGAAGGGGTGCGGTTGTATATTGACATTTTGGAAGGATTTTTAAAATAGTTAGCAGTTATAAGTTTTTAGTTCTAAGCATGTATAATTACAGTGATTTAATAGTGTGGCAGAAAGCAATGAACTTGGTTGAGTTGGTATATAAAACCACAGGGCAGCTTCCAAATGAAGAAAAGTTTGGGTTAACATGTCAAATCCGAAGAAGTGCAGTCTCTATTCCAAGTAATATTGCTGAAGGAGCAGGGCGGAACTCAAAAAAATCATTTCGGCATTTTCTCGAAATTTCCACTGGTTCAGTTAATGAACTTAAAACCCAATTAGAAATAGTAAAAGATTGAATTATATTTCAAAAGAAGAATTAGACGCTATCTTGAATCTTTGCGGTGAAGTCCAAAAAATGATGAATTCATTCATTAGAAAATATTCTAATCCCAAAGACTTAGAACTTCAAACTAAAAACTTAGAACTATAAAAAATGAAACTCTGGGATAAAGGTTTTAGTACCGATGAAAAAATAGACCGCTTCACTGTCGGTAATGACCGTGAACTCGATTTGCTTTTGGCTAAATATGATGTTATCGCATCTAAGGCACATGCGAAGATGCTAGGCAAGGTTGGTCTAATCAAAGATGAGGAAGCAACACTACTTGTCAAGGAGCTGGACATTATAGCAAAATCTATAGAAAAAGGAACTTTTACCATTGAGGACTCTTTTGAAGACATGCACTCAAAAATTGAGTTTCTACTAACCGAAAAACTAGGTGACACCGGAAAAAAAATCCATTCTGCACGTTCTAGAAACGATCAGGTTTTGGTGGCCATGCATTTGCATTTAAAAGATGAGCTTACCGAAATAAAAGCAATGGTAAAAAGCCTTTTCGATTTGCTCTTACAATTGGCAGAGAAACATCAAAAAATATTACTCCCAGGGTATACCCATCTGCAAATTGCAATGCCTTCCTCCTTTGGGCTTTGGTTTTCAGCCTATGCGGAAAGTCTTATTGATGATCTATATTTTGTAAATGCTGCTTACAAAGTTGCCGATCAAAACCCTTTAGGGAGCGCGGCAGGTTATGGAAGTTCCTTCCCTATCGACCGAAGTTTTACGACCCAAGAAATGGGTTTTGAAACTATGAAATATAATGTGGTTGCGGCGCAAATGAGCCGAGGAAAAGTGGAGAAAGCGGCAGCTTTCGGAATGGCCAATATCGCCGCTACGCTATCAAAAATGGCCATGGATATTTGCTTGTACATGAGTCAGAATTTTGATTTTATCTCTTTCCCAGATGAATTGACTACTGGCTCTAGTATCATGCCCCACAAAAAGAACCCTGATGTATTTGAATTATTAAGAGCCAAATGCAATAAAATTCAGGCAATCCCCAATCAACTTACATTAGTCACAAACAACCTCCCTAGTGGCTATCATCGTGATTTGCAGTTGGTAAAAGAAATTATAGTACCTGCCGTTCAAGACATGAAAGCGTGCCTTGAAATTCTGACCTTTAGTCTTAAAGAAATCAGGGTCAACGGAGGTATTTTAGAAGACCCTAAGTATGATTATTTGTTCAGTGTAGATACGCTAAATGAAATGGTCAAAAACGGCATGCCGTTTCGTGATGCTTATAAAACAATGGGAAAGGCCATCGAAAATGGAAACTTTAAACCAAAAAGAGATATTTCACATACTCACGAAGGCAGTTTGGGTAATTTGTGTTTGAAGGAGATAAGGGCAAAAATGGACAATCTACCTTAGGGAAAATGCTTTATTCCAAAACTTCAATAGTCTCTATTTCTTGTGCATCGATTGTTTGTGGATTAAAAACCCTAATTAAGATGATAATAATGGGCAATGCTATAATGGTCGTAAATAACAACTTGTAAAAAGTAGCTTGGTCATTTTTAAACCATATGAGAAGGCAAAAAATGACAAAACAGACCAAACTGAATACTCCAATAACAATGATTGTGAAAAAAGTTCCAAGTCCGTCTGGGCCTGCATCCGCATAAAGCATAAAGTAATAGCACAGAATCGTAAAAACCCATGTTAATACGGCAAAGACTAGAGCTGATTTTTTCATTCTAACGGGTTCATTTGTATTATAAAACAAACCTAAGAAACTTCTACCATAGTTATTTCACTGTTACCAGGGAGTAATAGGTAAGTAATTCGCCCTAGTTTTACAGTGATCTATTAGAATTAAAACATGAAAGCACCAATAAAATCTCAGTCTAGTCGTAATTTGGGATAAGTCCCTAAAAGTTTGGAATTCATACTTCATCCTAATATCTTTAAATATAGCTAATCATTGTTTCCCCAAAAATGCACAGATTTTTACCATTGTATTTTCTCTTTTTCGGTTTTATTGCCATTGGCCAGTTACCAAAATCTTCAGGGCAAAAAGATTCCGTAGCGGTTTCAAAGGCTAACTTTTATCTAAAAAAGCTTCGAACAGAGTATAAAAATGGAGATTACCAATCTCATAAACAATATAGTGATTCGCTTTATAGGTTATCCAAAGAAAAGGGGTTACCGAAATTTCAGATTTTAGGTATGGTAAATCAAGCGGTTTACTATAATAATCGAGCCGAGCACGATAAATCGATTCGACTATATAGAGATGCACTGGTTCTTGCAGATAGCATTCCTGAAGATTATAGAACCAAAATCATTGTCTTGGTCAATTTAGGCAATGTTTATACTAATATCGATTCTCATAAAAAGGCTATCGCCACAATGCACGATGTTCTTGATATGCTAGATAAATATGAAGACAATCCGAAAATAAGGGCATCGGCCTACAATGGTCTTGCCAATAACCATGAAGGTTTAGGTGAAATAGAAAAGTCTTTAGCCTATCATTTTAAATCAAAAAAATTAGGAGAAGATATAAAAAATGAATCTATTGTGGTAACTGCTTTAAGCAATATCAGTGATGCCTACATTAAACGTGAAAATTATAAAGAGGCCATAGAACACATAAATACCGCACTATTGTTTGAACATGCTCAAAAACCGACAAAACAAAGGGCTTGGTTGCTGTTGAACTTAGGTATAGCAGAACATGGATTAGGAAACAATACGAAATCTATTGAAGTTTTTAAGAAAACGCAAGAATTGGCCGCAAGCAAAGGCCTGCCAAAGATTGAAATGGAAGCTTACAAACATATGGTCGATTCCTATAAAGAAAATAATGATTTTAAAAGCATGAGTCTTGCCAATGAAAAATTCTTGGCTTTACAGAATAAGATTATAGCAAATCGCCAAAGTGCTACCAAAATGGACTTTGAAGAGGACATCTCAGCTAAAAATGAGATTATAAAGTCCAAGGAGTCGGTTATTTCAGGATTATTAAAAAACAAGAATAGGCTTCTTCTTTGGAGTGGGGCATTTGCCAGTATCTTAGCCATCGTTTCCCTATTGTTTTTTGTAAACCACAAAAGATTTAAAAAAGAGCAGGCATTGCTTCAAGAACAATTTATTTCCCTTAGGGATAGTTATCAAAATCAACCCGAAGATTCTTATTCAGATTATCCCGAATCTACAAAGACAAGAATGGCGGTTTATAAGAACTCTTCGCTGACCGAAGAAGATTTTACCAAGTATAAAGCGCAATTGTTAAGTTATATGGCAGAACAAAAACCGTATCTTAATAACGAATTATCGCAGTCTAATTTAGCTTCGCAATTAAACATTAGTAGCCATCATTTATCGGAGGTTTTGAATACTGGTTTTGATCAAAACTTCTACAATTTCATTAACTCTTATCGGGTTCTAGAAGCACAAAGACTTATGGAAAAAGATGAGTTTAAGAACAGTAAAATTTTAGCAATTGCTTTTGATTCCGGTTTTAAAAGCAAGACTTCTTTCAACAGGGTTTTTAAGGCGCATACGGGTACCACACCTTCAGAATATAAGAAAAATCTTACCTCTTAGTGCCCGTAAACAGTGAAATTTACCAATAAACTGGTCTCACTCCCTTGAGTGGTACACTTTAAGCAATATTAGCTTTTAACATTGCGTTAGCTGTAAGCATTAACCAGATCGCAAATTGTATGACCAGATTTCTACCTTTCTTTATCAGTCTTTTTTTTAGTTTTTTTAGTTATGCTGCTGATATTTTTGTTGACCAATCTGCTTCACCTGGGGGTGACGGCTCCACCTGGATATTAGCTTTCCAGACCATTGAAGAAGCAGTTACGGCGGCATCCTCGGGCGACACTATTTTTATTGCAGAAGGTATTTATCAACCTCAGAGTGAAATTGATATTAACATTCCTCTTAATTTTAGGGGAGGGTATCCACAGGGTGGAGGTACCCAAAATATCAATGCGAATGCAACTCAAATTCAGGCTGACTTTGACCCAGGTAATTTATTGTTCAGGGTTTTTGATATTGGCACAAGTGCAGATTGTTCCATTGAAGGTCTGCGGTTTTATAATACTCGCTATGCGATTGAAACCAACTCAAACCTAAACATTGACCAAGTGGAGTTTGAGGAGTTCTCTACTTATGCCATTAGAATAGGAGGCGATATCAACAACTGTACTGTAAACAATACTATTTTCTCAAATTATTCAGGAGAAGGAATTACTAATTCTGGAAGCATTGTGAATAACTTAAATGTTTCCAATTCAATATTTCAAAATGGAACTGATCGAGGTATCGCCTTAGTCAATCCTGGAAATTTCAATTTTACCAATCTCATTTTTAGAAATCATATTACCCCAGATAATCTGATATCAATCAGTGACATGACTGGTTCCATTACAAATTTAAAGGTATATGATAATCAATTCTCAAGTGCAACAGGATTAAGTATACGTGAGGCCTCAATTAATTTAGATGGAGCTGAATTTATTAATAATAGCAGTTCAAGCGGTGCGATATGTCTATACGCAATTGATAGTAATGTGAATGTAAATAATGGAATTTTTGAAAATAATTCAGTTATTGGTTCATCTCCTAAGTCAGTATTTTTAATTTGGGACACGGTATTTACAGTAACGAACTCAAGATTTGAGAAAAACCATGCGCAAGGAACTTTTTCAGCATTGGCCGATATTAGAGCAGACGACACAGATGCCTTGACCACCTTCGAAAACTGTTTATTTAAAGAAAATAGCACCTTAGGCTCTAGTCAACAGGGTATTATTGACGCTTCATACGATACCAATATTCTTATCAACAATTGCGTTTTCGATGATAATTCAAGTCCTGGGGAGTATGTTATTTCTTCATTTGCTGCCAGTGGAGCTGTTTTAACAAATAATACTTTTATGAACCACAGTGTTGGCCCTGGTTTTGTAAGTATTAACTATGTAGAAAGGGGTTTAGGTGGCGGCACACGTATCGAGGGCAATACGTTTATAAATAACGTGAATAGAACTGTTTCACTAGACAGAATGACTGATTTCAATTTTGAGAACAATATATATTATGGTGATACTTTTATTGATATTGATCGTTCTGGCACGGGTACAATGACCAATGATTATTTTGAAGGTAATGCAACAGGAAATCCCTTTATGTTGTTGGATGAGGTAAACCTAACTATTACCAATACTGCCATGATTTCGACCATGCAAAATGGCAACCATAGACTCATCAACTCTAGTGGAGACGTATCATTAAATCTTATCAATTCCACATTCTCAGCTACTGATTTTAATGACACCAATGTCAGTGTAGGTTTTAATGCAGATTTGGTTTCAAGAGTTCGTAATTCCGTTATTTGGTCAGGAAATGATATTTCCCAAAGTGGATTACATGGCAATACTTCCAATGTCCAGGTTCGATACTCTTTAGTTAAAAGTGAGAACCCCGCAGGTGCGGGAAATCTAAATGGTAACCAGGCTGCAAATGCACCCGTTTTCCTAAGCCCAGAAAATGGAGATTTCAGGGAACAGCGGTGTTCCCCTACAGTTAACGCAGGTAACAATTCGTACACTTCTGAGACCACGGACCTCAATGGAGATGCCAGGGTTTTTCAAACCACAATAGATATGGGGACTTATGAGATTCAAACCAATCAAAATGCTTCTTGTACAAGTCCGGCCCTCCCCGCCTGCGTGGCTTTGACCCTTCCTACCAACGGACAAAATAATGTTGCTGTGGATACCAACCTTAATTGGCCCAATGCGGCAAGGGCTGATGGTTATCGCATATCAGCAGGTACAGCACCAGGGGGCAGCGATATTATTGACAACATTACCGTCTTCTCAAGCTTTTACAACCCACCTTTTGATTTTGAAGAGGGCGAAACCATTTATGTAACGCTTACCTCCTTTAATGAAACCGGAGAAGTTGCTTGTACCGAAGAAAGCTTTACCATTATAACCAATACAACTACGAGTAATCCGCCTTCTTGTTCTGCACTCGCAGCTCCTTTTGACGGTGAGACTGATGTTGAAATTGATGCTGATATCTCATGGGATTCTGTTTCAGGAGCAGATGGGTATTTAGTGACCGTTGGCAGCACTTCAGGAGGCAACGATATTCGGGATGCCTTTGATGTAGGTGACGTAACCACATATGACTTACCCCTTGACCTCCCTGAAAATTCTGAAATATTTGTAACCATTGAACCCTATAATTCGGCAGGGAATGCCACTGGTTGCGCGGAGCATTCTTTTTTCACCACTACAGCTTCAACACCTCCAAATTGCACAACCCTAATTACACCAGCCGATGGGGCAACTGACATCGCTGTAGATTTAGCCTCTATAACGTGGAACAGCGCGCCAGGGGCTACCCAGTATCGAATTACAGTTGATGGGAGTACCAGTAACACCAACGATGTGACCGACTTGGTCGTAAACGGTACCACATACTCCTTTACCAATAATTTTGACAATGGGGAAACTGTTACGGTCACTATTGTACCCTTTAATACAGATGGCGATGCCACTGGTTGTACACCTGATACATTTACCATTGCGGCGGCTGCGCCTACTGGCAATGCTTTTATCACCACATGGGAAACCACTGTGGCCAACGAAGCCATAACCATACCAACATTTAATACAGAAACTTATGATTATGACATCGATTGGGGAGATGGAAATATTGATACAAACGTAAATGGAGATGCTACCCATACTTATACAACTCCCGGCATTCATACGGTCGCGATCACTGGGCTTTTTCCAAGAATTTACTTTGACAACTCAGGCGACAGAGAAAAAATCTTGACCATAGAGCAATGGGGTGATATAGAATGGACTAGTATGGAACTAGCATTTACAGGTTGTACCAATTTAACCGGAAATT
>CALBVX010000119.1 GCA_937969515.1 uncultured Croceitalea sp.
TGGTGGATATAACGATTGGCAAGACCGTGCCGGGAGGTACCGTTCTTTAGGTGATGGTCAAATTGATTTCAAGACCATCTTTTCAAAACTAACACAGTATGGATGTAATGTTTGGGCAGTAATGGAATGGGAATGTGTCATTAAAAGTCCTGAACAAGGTGCGCGAGAAGGTGCGAAGTTTATTCAAGATCATATTATTGAAGCCACTCAAAAAACCTTTGATGATTTCGCCGGTGGAGATATCGATAAAGAAGTATTAAAGAAGATATTAGGTATTTAGTTCCCTAGTACTCTTTAGAGATGTCGTTCGTAGAAAAAAAATAGATACTGAGGTCTTGATTCCTAATTTTAGCGGAAAAGTAAAATACATGAAAAATTTAGCAATTTTCACTATCGTAATGTTGATGACCTTCTCTTGTAAAGAGAAACAAAAAGCAACTGATATAGAAAGAGAAGTTCTTTCAGAAGAAGACTCATCCGAAGTAAGCAAGTCTGAATGGATTTCCATTTTTGACGGAACCTCATTTGACGGATGGCATTATTATAGGGCTTCAGAGGTCACCAACCCATGGAAAATCGAAGACGGGGCAATGGTTTTTTACCCACCTAAAGAAAGAGATGGAGAAAGCTATAACATTGTTACGGATAATGAGTATACCAATTTTACACTCTCTTTGGAATGGAAGATTTCTGAAGGAGGAAATAGTGGTATTTTTTGGGGAATTCTAGAAGATGAAAAATACGGACAACCTTATGAGACAGGGCCGGAAATTCAGGTTCTTGATAATGAAAGGCATCCCGATGCTAAAAACGGTCCTACTCGTCAGGCGGGTGCCCTTTACGATATGGTTCCGCCGAGTGATTCGCAAGCCGTGAAACCTGCAGGGGAATGGAATACCTGTGTGTTAACAGTTAATCATAATACCAACGAAGGCAGTGTTGTTCTAAACGGCAAGGAGATAGGAAGATTCCCTGTAAACGGACCTCTTTGGGATGAAATGGTATCCGATTCTAAATTTGCCACATGGGATGGTTTTGGGAAGTATAAAACAGGTAAGATAGGCTTGCAAGATCATGGTGATATTGTAGCCTACCGAAATATAAAAATTAAAGAATTATAGCAAATGAAATACGGTATCATAGTTTTAGGAGTACTTTTTGTTCTTTCAGGTTGTCAAGAGAATACGAATAAGACAAGTGAAGAGAAAGCAAACTCCATTGAGGAAAATTTAAACGAAAAATATCAAGGTGAAGAACCTACCACCCCTGAGGCAACAGAGATTTATGAGCCAGTCCCTCCGAAAGTAACAGTTGATTCTAATGGATTGCCAAGCGATGCTATTGTAATTTTTGATGGAACTAACTTGGATGAATGGATTAGTGCAGCGGATAGTACTGCAGCCAAATGGGAAATAAATAAGGATGATAGTATGACCGTAAAAGATAAATCGGGTAACATACAGACGAAAAGAAATTTTGGCAGTATTCAGCTGCATCTAGAATGGAAATCTCCCTTGCAAATCATGAATGAAGGTCAGGCCAGAGCAAACAGCGGTGTTTTTATACAGCAACGTTATGAGATCCAGATTTTAGATAATAATGACAATCCAACATATACCAATGGTCAAGTAGGTTCTGTTTACAAACAGTCGGTACCTCTGGCGATGGCATCGAAACCGACGGGAGAGTGGAATTCTTATGATATTATTTTTCATGCCCCAGAATTTAAGGAGGAAGCGCTAAGTAAGCCTGCTTATGTAACCGTACTTCACAACGGAGTACTTATACAAGACCATTTTGAAATTGAAGGTATTATTAAATATATAGGCTGGCCAAATTATGAAGCACATGGTAAGGCGCCCATAGTTCTGCAAGATCATAGAGATAACAGCCGCGTAAGTTATCGTAATATTTGGGTGCGAGAGTTATAATGGTTTAAATGTTTTCAAAGAAAGACAGGATACAATACGCCAACATAAACGCCAAACAAAAAGAGACCTATAACTTTCAAAAGTTTTCCTCAGTTTTGGCCAATTATGGTTTCGCTACCCTAAGACTTAATGATGATTGGAATGGAGCTGATTTTAAAGCATAGCGTATTAATGGTGAAAATTACTTGAAAATACTTCTGAATGAATTTATGCTGAACTAGCACATAAACTTTAAACTATAAACTGCAAATCTTCGATTTGCCCTACCTTTGCCAAAATTTAATCATCTTATATGATTCAATCCATGACCGGTTATGGGAAGCATGTTGTACAGCTTCCGTCAAAAAAAATCACTATTGAACTTAAGTCTCTAAACAGCAAAAACCTAGATATCAACGCTAGAATACCACAAGCGTATAGAGAAAAGGAATTGGAGCTTCGAAAATTGATTTCAGAATCCTTAATACGCGGTAAAGTTGACTTTAGCCTCTATATAGAATTAACAGGTGATGAAACCACAGCTGAAGTAAACGTAGCTATGGTCAAGAAATATATGGAGCAATTACGGGCTATTGCGAAGGGAGACGAAGTTAAATTACTGGAAATGGCGCTTAAAATGCCAGATACCCTAAAAACGGATAAAAGTGATATTGATCCAAAAGAATATAGCACTATAAAAACTGCTTTGGTCGAAGCTTTGAAGGCCATCAATATTTTTAGAACAGAAGAGGGTAACGTGCTCGAAGAAGATTTTAAAAATAGGTTAAAAACTTTATCAAGGCTATTGGGTCAAGTTAAGGAAATGGACACGGAACGTTTGGATACCATTCGCGAGCGCCTTGAAAAAGCCGTAGCCGATTTAAAGGTAGAATTAGATGCGAACCGTTTTGAGCAAGAACTTATTTACTACCTAGAAAAGTATGATATTACCGAAGAAAAAGTACGTTTGGCAAACCACTTGGAATATTTTGAAACTACAATTGATTCCTCTGATTCCAATGGAAAAAAACTAGGATTTATTTCTCAAGAAATAGGTAGGGAAATCAATACTATAGGATCAAAAGCGAACTTCGCACCTATGCAGCAACTTGTAGTGCAAATGAAAGACGAATTAGAAAAGATTAAGGAACAAATGCTCAATGTTTTATGAGTAAGGGAGGCAAGCTTATTATATTTTCGGCTCCATCAGGGAGTGGTAAGACAACCATTGTTCGCCATTTGTTAAACCAGCCAGAATTAAACTTGGCGTTTTCGGTTTCTGCCACCTCACGTCCTCGTCGCGGTAAGGAAAAAGATGGTGTTAATTATTACTTTATAACCGCCAATGAGTTTAAAAAGCATATTAAAAATGATGACTTTTTAGAATGGGAAGAAGTTTATAGAGACAGTTTTTATGGTACTCTAAAGAGTGAGGTAGAACGACTTTGGGCTGAGGGTAAAAATGTGATTTTTGATATTGATGTTGTAGGCGGACTTCGTATAAAAAAGAAGTTTCCAGAACAGACTTTGGCGGTATTCGTAAAACCGCCCAGTGTAGACGAATTAAAAATTAGACTAAAAAAACGCAGTACGGAGAGTGATGATAAGATCAATATGCGAGTCGCCAAGGCTTCTGTAGAATTGGCAACTGCTCCTCAGTTTGATGAAATCATTAAGAATTATGATTTAGACATTGCCTTAGAGGAAGCCCATCAATTGGTTGCCGATTATGTGGGTGCTACCTATAAAAATTCTCAAGAAGAGGAGTGATGAAAAAGGTTGGCCTATATTTCGGAACATTTAATCCCATACATGTAGGGCATCTAATTATTGCCAACCACATGGCTGAGTTTTCAGATTTAGATGAAGTTTGGCTTATCATTACACCCCAAAGTCCATTTAAGAAAAAGAAATCCCTGTTGGACAATCATCATAGGTATCAGATGGTTTTTGAAGCCACTGCCGACTATCCTAAACTAAAGCCTAGTAAAATCGAGTTCGATTTGCCTCAACCCAATTATACAGTTAATACTTTAGCCTATTTAGAAGATGAGTATAAAACGGGCTATCAATTTTCACTAATAATGGGCGAGGACAACTTAAAAAGCTTTCACAAGTGGAAAAACTATGAGGTAATTCTAGAGAATTATCATTTATATGTTTATCCAAGAATTTCTGATAAGAAAATAGACCACCAATTTAAAGACCACCCTAAAATTCATAAAGTAGCTGCACCAATTATTGAAATCTCTTCAACATTTATAAGAAAGCAGCATGCCCTAGGAATGAATGTTAAACCCATGTTGCCCGACTCGGTATGGAAATATATGGATGAGATGAATTTTTATCGCTAATTAGCCTTCATTCGATTTCCGTGTATAACTTTATTATTATCTAATATTTCAAGAGGTATAACGTTTTTCATCTTAGCAAAGGCGAGGGTTAGCGAACTATCCTGAATGTCATCGAGAACCCATTTACCTTCATTGTATTCTAAAATCCATATTTTTTCTTCATCATCATAACTATTTTTCCCTTTGACGACCTTATGGGTTTCTCTATTTACAAGATAATCTTTAATTGTTGCTTCAATGGAAAAAGCAATTCTAGAACCATTAAGATTTTCCTCATTTGAAATTTCTAAATAAAGAGGTTTTACTTTTTTAATCTTTTCTACTTGGCAAATATTTCTCAAATTTTCTTTTTTCCATTGATCAAGAACTACAAGTTGTTGATTCTGCCAGTACCAACTAGAAACATATTCAGAAACTTCTTGCATTTTTTCGTTGTTCCACGCTACATATACTCTGCTAAAAATATTTCTACAAGTTTTATCTAAATTTAACCAAGAAAAGTCTTTGTTAATTTTAGAAAGAACCAATAATTGTTTTTTAGTTTTTCTTACACCTATAAATTCCCTTATTTGTGTATAAATGATTAGAGGAAGAAAAATAATAACAATAAGTGATAGGATAGCTTTACCCCACCAAGTTTTAAAGATTGCTTTAACAACAGTTCCTCCTGGACCGGCATAAACGGGGTCTATGTCGAAAAAGAAAAATAGAATTAATAAAATAAGAATATGGAATTTAAAATTTTTCATAGGTCAAAAACTTAGATGTTTAAAGTAATAGCAGCCTAGTAAAAATAATAATACTTTCTTGATAAGTCATATTCTTACTATCTTCCCTAAAATTCAATTTAGAATGTACAAGATACTATCCTTTTTTTGCGTATTGGTAATAATTACGGCGCCAAGAGTTGAAGCTCAAAAAAAGTCTAGAAAAAAATCCAAACAGGCAACCGAAGCCGATGCGAAACCAAAATCTAATAATGGAATAAAACCTTATACCAAGGTCATTACAAAGGAGGCAGTTTCAGACGAGGGTGTATTTACTATCCATCGAATTGCAGAAGACTATTTCTATGAAATTCCTTTTGAGCAGCTTAACAAAGACATGCTTTGGGTAAGTCGTATCGCCCAGCTACAAAATGGCTTGGGGGGCGGCTATGTAAATGCCGGCTCCAAAACAAACGAACAAGTGGTGCATTGGGTACGCTTTCGAGATAAAATTCTATTAAAATCAAAGTCTTTTGTAAATGTTGCCGATAGTACCAAAGCTATCAGTAATTCGGTAAAAGTAAATAATTACGAACCTACTTTACATGCTTTTGATATCAAGGCTTTTAATGCTGATTCATCTGCGGTAGTAATTGATGTCACTAAATTTTTTACATCAGATATCGCGGCGATAAGTGGGCTCTCGGCTAGACTCAGAAAAGACTATAAAGTCAAAAAATTAGATGGTTCAAGAAGCTTTATCAATAGCATAAAAAGCTTTCCGCAGAACGTTGAAGTAAAGCAAGATTTTACGTATGACGCCTCAGAACCACCAAGTTTTAGAAGCACCCAGTCAATAAGTATTCAAATGAATCAGTCTATGATTCTACTGCCAGAAGACCCTATGCAACCAAGAATCTATGATCCTAGGGTCGGATTTTTTACTGTTTCTCAGTACGATTATGGGAGTGAAGCCCTCAAAGCAGACCGAAAAACATATATACGAAGATGGCGTTTAGAACCAAAAGATCCCGAAGCCTATGCTAGAGGAGAATTGGTGGAGCCCATAAAGCCCATAGTATATTATTTAGATCCTGGCACACCTGAAAATTTACAGTCTTATATAAAACAAGGCATAGAAGACTGGCAAAAACCTTTTGAAACAGCAGGTTTTAAAAATGCGATCATTGCCAAAGACGTGCCAACAAAAGAAGAAGATCCTGAATTTAGCCCTGAAGATATAAGGTATTCTGTTGTTCGCTATGTCGCAAGTACGACGAGAAACGCAGTTGGCCCAAGTGTTTCAGACCCCAGAAGTGGAGAAATCATAGAAAGTGATATTATTTGGTATCATAACCATTTACGAAGCTATCGCAATCGCTATTTATTAGAGACCGGAGCGGCAAATCCTTCAGCTAGAACCTTAAATACCTCAGAAGAGGAAATCGGTGAAATGATGCGTATGGTGATTGCGCATGAGGTGGGTCATGCACTTGGTTTTCCGCACAATATGGCGGCCAGTTATGCCTATCCTGTAGATTCACTTAGAAATGGAGCGTTTACCCAAAAAAACGGGATAGCTGCAAGTATTATGGATTATGCGCGCTATAACTATATAGCTCAGCCAGGGGATGAAAATATACGATTTGTGCGTCAAATGGGGCCATATGACCACTATGCGGTAAATTGGGGGTATCGGTGGCTTTCAGCGGAAAATGCAGATGCTGAAAGACTAACTCTCAATTCTTGGGTGTTAGAAAAAGCAGATGACCCTAAATATAAATTTGGTAGGCAGTCCAGTCGTTTTGACCCTCAATCACAAACCGAATGCATCGGTGATGATCCTATCAAAGCGAGTACTTATGGTTTGAAAAATTTAAAATATGTTGCGGCCAATTTACCAAGTTGGACGTCAGATGTAACTAATGATTACCAAGATTTGGAAGAATTATATGGGGAGTTGTTAGGAGTTTATAGCAGATATGCGGGTCATGTAACCAATACGGTTGGTGGTGTTTTCGAGAATATTAAAACCCCCGAGCAAGAGGGGCCTGTATACTCTAATTTTGATGCTGCAGGTCAAAAACAGGCTATAAAATGGCTGCATGTTAATATTTTTGAAACGCCTGAATGGATTTTAGATAAGGCAATTTTACAGAACATTGACCATGCTGGATATTTTGAAAAAGTTCGAAGATTACAAGTACGGCAATTGAACTCATTACTAAGTTTTGAGCGATTGGGAAGACTTATTGATGCAGAAAGTTTAAATGAACCCTATTACAGCGCGATACAAATGCTCGTAGATTTAAGAAATGGACTTTGGAAAGAAACCCCTAGGGGAACCAGTGTTGATTTGTACCGAAGAAATTTACAGCGTTCCTATGTAGACAGAATGACTTATTTAATGACCGAAGAGCAGCAACCCAATAGGTTTGGGCGACAGGGCTTTGAAGGACAAATAGCTTATAATACCAATACTTCAGATGTGAGAGCTTTGGTAAGGGGAGAGCTAAAAGCATTAAAAACCAAATTGAAATCGGCTAAAAATGGTAGCATTAACAGAGAAACAAGGTATCACTATGAAGATGTCATAGCTAGAATTGATGCTATTTTTGAGGCTGAATAGATACCTGTAATCAGTTTTTAGACAGGATATCAGTACCCAAATATTTGTCATCTTTGTTGTAATACCAAGCTCTTGACATGGGCATATTTATTCCATGAACATTTTCTAGACCTTTAAGTAGAATGTATTCTCCATCGTTTTTTGTTTCGTCATGGAAGAACTGGTAGACTTCCATGGCAAAAGTGCTTGGGTCAAAATAAAAATACCATGTGTCCTTGCCCACTCCTTCTGAATAATTTACTTTTAAGACAAGATATTCTTTTCCTTTAAAGGTTCTTTTTTCGACCTTGGGTTCTACAATTGTTCCAGGGTCTTTTAATTTCATGGGCAGACCATACAAGTAAGTATAATAATCTTTCATCATCATACCACGTTCGCAGCTTAATTGAAGTCTTTTAATATCCTTCTCATTAATTTTTGAGCTACCGTTTAAAGACATGCCGCAGCTATCTTTTTCAATGAGGTAGGCATAAGAATCATTTTCTTTGACTACATCCAATACAAATTCTTGCCTAGGTAAATTTAGATGGATTTTACTAACTCTATCACTAGAATTAGGGGTTTCCATAGTAACTTGAAATCCGCCTTTAAAGGTGGGCCAATTCCCTTTAGGGTCATGAAATTCAATAGCTTTATTCAAGAGTTCATCTCCTGAAATTTCTTGGGTATATGAAACAGTGTAAAAAGCGAAAGCAAAAAACAGTAGCGATAACCGCATAGGTCTAAAATTATTTTTCAATTCTGGCAGGCTCAACAGAGCTATCATGTTCTGTATAATATAGCTCTAAAAGCTTCATGGTAGCCTCAATCATATCCTTACTTTCGGTTAGAAGTGAGAAATATAACGAAGTGTTTTTTGGACTTGATTCCTCCGTACGTGTTCTAGCTACTTGTGTTTCTATTTTGTCGGATACCAAATCAAAATACTCTTGCTTTTTATTCAGAAGGGCTCCGATATTTTGAAAATTTCTACTACTGAATATATCGGTACTATCTTTTAAAAGTCCTTCTAAATGATTATCCAAATCTTTTAGTTCTTTAATTTGATTGTATTTCAATTTACGATGATTGTTGTTGACATGGGTGTAACTGATCTTAGCGATATATTCTAGCGATTGTGCCAAATCTTGCAAATGGCCTAGCATAACAATATAAAAGTTACTTGCCCCACCGACGCTCGATTCATCTAAATTTTTAATAAAATAATAGATATTATCTTGAAGGCCGTCAACCTCTTTTGAGAGTTTAGACATTCCTTTTTTATTCTTTTTAAGATCATCAATATTGTGTTTTGCCAACCCATTGATAGAGCTTGTATAAATCTTGTTGCTTCGCTTTATAACGTTACCAATGTTATCGGCACTTTCTTCAATGACCCCTTGAATAGAGCTGCTCTCAGCTCTTCTTAAGCTGTCTTCAGCTTTGGTGACCTTGGTTTTCTTGTTATGAGCGATATAATTGCGTAGTAAAAGTCCTGCAGCTAAAACCAGTAGAACCAATAAGGCAACAAAACCACCGAAATGAAGGATAGTGGCAATAATAGCCGCAGCAGTAAAAGCGCTAAATGCAGTAAAAAACCATCCGCCAATTACATTAAGTACCCCGGCAACCCGATATACCGCGCTTTCGGCCCCCCAAGCACGATCTGCCAAAGAGGTTCCCATGGCGACCATAAAGGTCACATAAGTAGTAGAAAGAGGTAATTTCATTGAGGTTGCAATCGATATTAATACACTGGCGACCATTAAATTTACCGCCGCCCTTACCAAATCAAAAGCAGGCAAATCTTGTACCTTGCTTTTTGGAACATAGGTGTAGGGCACCGCAAATCGTTTGTCTATTTTATTTTTTAGGTTTTCAGGTAAAATTGTGGAGAAACCTTCAAAAGCAGAAACACTAAGTTTTACGATTTGTCGTGAAATAAAATTAGGCTGAAATCTTTCATCGCCCTCATCTTGTCTGGCAAGATCAACACTGGTTTTCACCACACTTTTTGCCTTTGAAGAAAACCATAATGTTACGACCATTACCCCGCCAGATAAAAGCAATAATAAAGTTGGGGTTCTTACTGCTGCAGATAAACCTTGCATATTAAATTCAGATGCGGCGATTCCTGAACCTTGCCAATCTTGAAAAGATTGTAGCGCTGCAATGGGCACCCCAATAAAATTTACAAGATCGTTACCGGCGAAGGCCATGGCCAGGGCAAAGGTGCCCAAAATAATAACGACCGTATAAATATTCCATTTTAAAAATGTTGAAAAAATCCAAGAAAGCAATGTCCAGAAAAATAAATTGCCGACAATGAACAGTTCTGGAGATTCGCTAATGAACTGGGTTATAGATTCATCAAAAATAGCGGCGCTCTTAAGGCCTTTTACGATGATAAAGTAAATAATGGCAGTTATCGCCAGACCACCAAAAATAGACTCTACCCATTTTGGTTGGTTTTTATATTGAAAAGAGATGAGAACCCTTGAAATAAATTGCACTATTGCCCCTATGGTAAAGGCGATAAAGACCGAAAGCAAAATTCCGAAAATAATTTGGGTGGCTTTCTCGGTATTTATATAATTGTTGAGGTCAGAAAAGCTTCCTTCGATTCCGTAGATTTTAATAAGCGAGATCGCCACAGCGGCCCCTAATAGTTCGAATACGATGGATACCGTCGTAGAGGTTGGCATACCGAGGGTATTAAAAAAATCGAGGAGCAGAATATCGGTAATCATTACGGCCATGAAAATGAACATAATTTCTTCAAAAACAAATTCCCCCGGATTGAAAATACCTTTTCTAGCTACTTCCATCATACCACTAGAAGACATTGCCCCAAGTGCAATACCTAAACTTGCAACAATCATTACAGTTCTAAAAGTGACGGCTTTCGAACCTATGGCAGAATTCAAAAAATTAACGGCATCGTTACTAACGCCAACAACTAAGTCGGTTATTGCTAAAAGACCAAGTGCAACAACCATAAAAATGTAGATATTCTCACCCATACTAATTCTTGAAAGTAAGCAAAAATGCCATTATAATTTGGCTTATAGGTTAATAAAATGTTACCAAATACCCCGTAAAAATAGCTCTTAAAAAGACAAAGGAACTTATCTTGGCATAAAATTATACCCTAGATGAATTGGGAAGACTTACTTTCATTAAAACGATTTGGAGACACCGCAAAGAGACTTAGAAAAGAACAGGACGAAACTCGTCTCGGTTTTGAGGTGGACTATGACCGCATAATTTTCTCTTCGGCTTTTAGAAGTTTGCAAGACAAAACCCAAGTGGTACCTATGCCCATAACCGTTGGTTCAAGAAAAGAGTTCGTTCACACCCGTTTAACGCATAGTCTTGAAGTATCCGTTGTAGGTAGAAGTCTGGGTCGGGTCGCTGGTAGAATGTTATTGCACAAATACCCTGTATTAAAGGATAAGCTTGGATATCAGTTTAATGATTTTGGGGCTATAGTAGCGGCGGCTAGTTTGGCACATGATATTGGTAATCCGCCTTTTGGGCACAGCGGTGAGAAAGCCATAGGAACTTACTTTAAATCTGGTAAAGGGGGCAAACATAAAGCAGCCCTATCTGCAAAAGAATACCAAGACCTCGTAGATTTTGAAGGGAACGCCAATGGTTTTAAGTTGCTTAACGAATCTCGAAATGGCGTTGAGGGCGGACTAAGATTGAGTTATGCCACCCTCGGGGCTTTTATGAAATACCCCAAAGAATCATTGCCCAAGAAACCATCAAAAAATATTATCGATAAGAAATTTGGGTTTTTTCAATCTGAAAAGGAGTTTTTTTTAGATGTTGTTAATGAATTAGGCCTAAGAAAGAATACGAATAATCCTGAAATCGGGTATCACCGACATCCACTCACATTTTTGGTCGAAGCCGCTGATGATATTTGTTACACCATTATTGATTTTGAAGATGGTATTAATCTGGGTTTTATTTCTGAGGAGTTTGCCCTGGAATACCTCATAAAGCTGGTGAAAGATACTATCAACACCAAGAAATATCAAGCGATGCGCTCTATGAGCGACCGCCTGAGTTATCTTAGGGCATTGGCCATTAGTACTTTGATCAAAGACGCTACGCGTATTTTTGAAGAAAACGAAACCGAAATATTAAAAGGTAATTTTGATGCTGCCCTATTGGATAAAAGTGCCTATAAAGCGCAGATAACGGATATTATAAATCTAAGTATTCAAAAAATATATCAATCTTCAGAGGTTTTAGAAAAAGAGCTTGCTGGGTATAAAATTATCTCTGATATATTAGAAGTTTACACCACGGCACTTATCAATAAAAAGGAGGGTCAAGAGACCAGTTATGATAAATTGTTAATCAGATCCTTGCCAGAAAAATATCAAAATACAGATACCACGGTTTATCACCTACTTTTAAATACCAGTTGTTTTGTGGCAAGTCTTTCAGATAGTGCTGCTGTTTATATACATAACAAACTTATGGGGAAGCAATTATAACTGATATTTTTAAAACGAATAATTAAAGCCTACGCCCAAGAATTGTCTGAACTGTATACGCGGTTCGCCCTGGTCTGTAATCGTTCCGTCATCAGCGACAACTTCATCAAATTTGATATCATCATCGTAGATAAGATGTGTGCCTATATTTGCCTTTACGTTCTCGTTTACGGTTAGGGTAAATGCCATTTCCCAGTCTACATCAACATTCCCGAAACTTCTGAGGTAGTCGGTGTAGAGATTGACTCTATGATTGAGTGAAACGTTTTTGAATATTTCTTTTTCCCATGTATTCGTAATCAGAAAACCAACTTCCATAAAAACCGAATCTCCCTTGTCTACGCCAAACGCGCCTTGTTGCGAAAGCCTTTCGTCTAAAACGAAGGTTGCTTTTTGCGTAAATGGAGAAATGTATAGATTAAATTTTTTTCCTTCAGGAATATAGGATGTTCCCGCACCAAGAAACAAATAGCCTGGGGCCATAAACCTTGAAATTGGCGTGGTTCGATCTGGGTACTTAAAACCATTGGAAAACTGGGTGTTGAAATTCATTTTAACGGAATAGTACCAACTGCTTAGGGTATCTCTTCTAAAACCAAAAGTCGAAGATAGTTTTACTAGATCATCAGTTTTGCGAAGTTTTCTGCCTTCTTGTGCATTTATTCCATAGCGGAGCCTAAGTTCATTATCCCAATTGATATATCTGAATTTGTAGTTTCTGACAAAGTTCAGATTTCCTAGTGCAGAAATGGAGTTATCGCCACCGGCATTCCAGTTTACAAAAGCTACTTCGTTAAGATTGATTCCGAAATCATTTTTAATATCCCAAAAAGAGGTAGGTACAAATTTTTTAGGCTTTTTTAATAAAGGTTTTGTAGCGTTAAATGAATATTTAGGACTTCTAAGTTTAACGCCCCTTAAGATGTTTTTAATTTTTTTCTGTTCCCATCGAATCACATGGGTTTCTATCTCGGTCGTATCTGAAGGAATAGTGTCTTGAACCGTATTTTGGGCTTCAACAGAAAAAACGCCAAGCATAAAAAGCACTTGTAGTATTAAGAGGTTTCTATTGAAACTCTTCAAGATATGTTTTAATTGCTTTAGCATTGAGGCCACAAATATCATATAATTCTTCGACTGTACCTTGTTGTACAAAGGTATCATCAATACCTAAAACTTTAATAGTGCCTTGATAGTTTAAAACATTTGCTTGATCTAGAACTGCGCTACCAAATCCACCAATTTTACAACCGTCTTCTATGGTAATTACATATTCAAAATTTTCGAATATGCTTTTTAGTATATTCAAATCTAATGGTTTTGCAAATCGCATATCATAATGTGCAATAGTATCCGTCTTTGAAATATTTTCTATGGCTTTTTGAACTTCATTTCCGATATGCCCTAATGAAAGAACGGCTATTTTATTTCCTTTTTTTACCTGCTTTGCAGTGCCAATTTCAATTTCAGAAAAAGATGTTCTCCACGCTATAGTAGTGCCCCTACCTCTTGGATATCTTATGGCTATTGGGGCATCAAGTCCTTTTTGAGCAGTATACATGATATTTCTAAGTTCACCTTCGTTCATAGGGGCAAAAATGATAAGATTGGGAATGCACCTTAAATATGCCAAATCAAAAACCCCATGGTGGGTAGGGCCATCTTGGCCTACGAGTCCTGCGCGGTCTAAACAGAAAATAACGGGCAGGTTTTGCAATGCGACATCATGTATAATCTGGTCATATGCACGTTGCAAAAAGGTAGAATAGATATTGCAGAATGGAACCAGACCCTCTGCCGCCATGCCAGCAGCCAAGGTAACTGCGTGTTGTTCTGCAATACCTACATCAAAAGCCCTTTCGGGTAGTTCTTCCATCATATATTTTAAAGAACTTCCAGTGGGCATGGCAGGAGTGACACCTATGATGTTTTTATTCTTTTTAGCCAATTCTACTATAGTGTGTCCAAAAACATCTTGATATTTTGGCGGTTCTTGCTGAGGACTTTTCTTTTGGAGCTCCCCGGTGAGTTTGTCAAATTTTCCTGGAGCATGATAAGCTACCTGATTTTCTTCAGCTTTTTTTAGCCCTTTGCCCTTGGTAGTAATGATGTGTAAAAGGCGAGGACCTTGAACTGATTTTAAACGCTCCAATTCTTTCAATAAAACTGGTAAATCGTGCCCATCAATTGGACCGGAGTAATTAAGGTTCAAGCATTCAAAGATATTCTCCTCTTTTGCAGTACCTTTTTTAACATTGGTCAGGTATTTTTTTAATGCCCCGACACTGGGGTCTATACCTATGGCATTATCGTTTAAAATAATAAGCACATTGGCATTGGTCACCCCTAAATGGTTGAGCCCTTCAAAGGCCATTCCGCTTGCTATTGATGCATCACCGATTACCGCAATGTGTTGCTTTTGGGTGTCGCCTTTTAATTGTGAGGCCATTGCCATACCCAAAATAGCAGAAATAGAGGTTGAACTATGACCCGTACTAAAATCGTCATATGTACTTTCACTTCGTTTTGGAAAACCACTTATGCCGTTTAGTTGCCGATTAGTATCGAAAATTTCTTTTCTTCCAGTCAAGATTTTATGCCCATAAGCTTGGTGCCCCACATCCCAAATCAGTTTGTCGTTTGGGGTTTCAAAAACATAATGCAATGCAACCGTCAATTCCACAACGCCTAGACTTGCTCCTAAGTGGCCTTCTTTTGTAGCAACTACATCAATTATAAATTCACGCAATTCTTTGGCCAGTTTGGGCAATTGTTCTTTTTTCAATTGCCGTAGGTCATTAGGGAGTTCAATATTTTTGAGAAGTTTTTTCAAAGCCTGTAAAAAGCAAAAATACCCATATTTAAGCACTTAATGTTGCATTCAGATTTGTAGTTTTGAAGTCTTATGTTCTATGTATTGTATGGAAAATCCTTTTGACGATAATTATTTTATGAAGAAAGCCCTGCAAGAGGCAGAAATGGCTTTTGAACGTGGAGAAGTTCCTGTAGGAGCGGTAATCGTAGCTAAAAATAGAATAATCGGTAGAGCACATAATCTTACCGAACAACTACATGATGTTACAGCTCATGCAGAAATGCAGGCCATTACTTCGGCAGCTAATTTTTTAGGTGGAAAGTACCTTACGGGATGCACTTTATATGTAACCCTAGAACCTTGCCAAATGTGTGCTGGCGCCCTGTATTGGAGTCAAATCTCGAAAATTGTTTACGCAGCTTCAGATCTGGAAAGAGGATATAGCGTAATGGGAACTACGCTTCACCCCAAGACAGAAGTGGTTTCAGGTATTCTTGAAAAGGAGGCTTCTGAATTGTTAAAACGTTTTTTTATTCAAAAACGTAATTTAAACTAAATAAAAAAACCCTAGTGTTGACCAGGGTTTACCATGTAATAAAGTACAATATTGTATTAGATTACCTGCACTTGGGCAGCAACCATTCCTTTTCTTCCTTCTTCTTCTTGGTATTCTACTTTGTCGCCTTCATTTAATTGAATGCCGTTCAATGCTGTTGCATGAACAAAAATGTCTTGTCCGGTATCATCATTTGTAATGAAACCGAATCCTTTTGATTCGTTGAAAAATTTTACTGTGCCAGTCATTAAAAAAATATAATTGTTGAGACTCTAAATTAATACAATTCCATAAGAAGCGTATAAAATCGCCTGCAATTTTCGTCATAATTATTGATTTCCAGTCTTTTGGCGCTCTTTTTTCTGCATTTTTTCAATATTTTCCTTAGTTAACATATAATCTTTCATTTTTTTGCCTTTACTCTCTTTGTAAAGAAATAAAGGCATTGCAATAAGAAAGAGTCCTACAGTACCTGAGCCAATAAACTTATTGGCCAAAAGGGTGTCTTGAGATTTTATGGTAAACCCGTAAATTATTGCTGTAAAAGATGCTATTACTATTAAAACGATAAGATGTTTGAACTTCATTATTAACTGGAATAATTAATTAATTTTCTTCTGTAGGCCGTCAGCAATTTCGATTTTGAAATAAAACCGACGTATTTTCCCTCTTTGATAACGGGTAAATTCCATGCCCCGCTATCTTGAAATTTAGACATCACCTTTTTCATGGAATCTTCAGCGTAAAAAATATATTCTGGTGGGGCATGCATGACATCTTTGACAAATAGTGTCTCGTACATTTCGGTATTAAACATGAACTCTCGTATATCATCTAAAAGCACAATGCCTACCATTTTCTTGTCACCGTCCAAAACGGGAAAAATATTACGGGTAGATTTTGAAACTGATTTATGCAACATTTCCCCTAAGGTCATCTCTGGATTTACGGGTTTAAAATTTGTTTCGATAACATCATCTAACTGCATTAAAGTGAGTACCGTCTGGTCTTTATTATGTGTTAATAAAGCTCCTTTTTGTACAAGTTCTTTGGTGTAAATGGTGTAATCTAAAGTATTTTTTGTGATAAGGTATGATATGGAAGCTGTAATCATCAAAGGAACAAATAGTTCATAACCTCCGGTAATTTCTGCAATAAGAAATATAGCGGTCAACGGGGCATGAATTACCCCGGCGATAAGTCCGGCCATTCCTATTAGGGTAAAATTACTTTCAGAAACATCAAACCCAAGTCCAAGATTGTTGATCACTTTGGCAACAACATTGCCTAAAGCGCTCCCCATCACCATTGTAGGAATAAAAACACCACCGGCACCACCTGCGGCAAAAGTAGTCGTCATGGCAATGGCTTTAAAAACAGTAATGCCGAACAATAATAAAATTACGACCCAAATACTGTCTAAATAGGTGTCAAAAGGAGTTTTGCCTAGCGCTTTTATGTGATTTCCTTCCAAAAGGTTATTGATAAAGCCAAAACCTTCACCATAAAGTGGCGGAATAAAGTAGAGCATGATACCAATGGCAATTCCACCAACTAATAGTTTGTATTTAGGACTTTTAAGCGGTTTAAATAGTTGAAGTATCCAAAAGTACATCTTGGTAAAATAGATAGATGCAAAGGCGGTTCCTACGCCAAGAACGACATAAAACAAGGTGTCATTCAACTCAAACCCTTCGGTTAAACTAAAATTAAAGAGCACCTCGTTGCCCAAGAAAAAATAGGATGTTAACACCCCAGAGATCGATGCCAGCAATAAGGGCAGTACGGAGAGCATTGTAAAATCTAGGCTAAATACCTCAACGGCAAAAACGATAGCCGCTATAGGCGACTGAAAAATTGATGAAATTGCACCGGCAGAGGCACATGCTATTAATAATGAACGCGTTTTTGCATCAATATGAAATAATCGGCTAATGTTGGAGCTCAATGCAGAACCAGATTCTACTGCAGGGCCTAATAAACCAACCGAACCTCCAAAACCGACCGTCAATGGTGCCGTTAGCAGTGGGGTATATATTTTTTTAATTGCCAATAAGCCCTTGTTTTTGGACAAAGAGAATAGAATAGAAGAAACCGCGTGCCCCAAAGGATGTTTGTGTACATACTTTACATAGAGATATACCAAAGTAAGGCCGATTACGGGTAATATGAAGTATAGCTGATTCTCTGAAATTGCGATACCTTTTTCTAATAATGCCTGAATAAAAAAAGTTAGGTTTTTTAGGGTAACCGCTGCCAGACCAGAAATTAAACCGACAACAAGGCTCATTAAATGCACAAAAGTTTTGTTGGAGATGTTTTTATATCGCCATTTTAGAAACTTTTTTAGTAAGCCTTTGGTGTTAGGCATTATTATGAACCTAGTTTATCTAAAATTAGCCTTTTATTTGAGATTTTAATTCTTCTAAGTCTGATAAATAGATTTGACGTAGCGTTTCTACGTAAGGCCTCTGATTATAAAAACCTTCTTTAAGATCAATAATTGCGGCTTCTATTATAGGGAGTGCTTTTTCAGATTGTTCTTGTTCTAAGAATATTTTTGCTTTGTAATATTTGGCATCTGCGGTTTGCTTAAAATAAGATATTGCTTTATCAAAATCTTTTAAAGCATTTTCATGATCTCCAGATTCATAATAGGCAATGCCACGGTACAAGAAAGCTTCCAGTTCTACCCAGTCTTCACCTGTATCCTCAGTCTCTTTTGTAATGTGTTTGTTCCAGTAAGCAATTGAGTTTTCATAGTCTTTTAAACCTAAATAGGCTATTCCTCTCCAAAAGTCTACACTATGGCCTTGTGGATGGTCAATATGTGGTGTTAGCGTATCCGAAGCATTAAAATCTGCGATTGCTTTTTTGTAATCTCGGTAAAACCAGAGGTAATTATACCCTCGATATGCTTGCCAAGCTACTGAATCATATCGCACTGCTTTATCTATCCATTTTTCCCATTCGTGGGGAATCCCTCTTTTCAGATATGGAATAGATAACTCTCTTGCCGCTTCGGCATATGTTGAATCTAACTCAAAAGCATAGGCAAATGCATTCATTGAACCAGTTGTTCCTTGATGAAACACTTTTTGCCCAAAGTTAAAAGCGTCCTCAATTTTTTCTTCTTTAGACTTGCAAGAAATTAACATCATTGCAATAGTAAGACTAAGGAAGTATCTCTGTAATTTCTCCATTTTCTATACGGTATGAGATATACATGTAAGAATCCACTTTTTCATCTCTAATGATATTTGGATTCCATTCGCTTAACTGTGTGGTTAGATCAAATAATTGTTCTTTTAATTCTGTTGTAAATTTTTTAGGTTTTAGATTTAAGTCGTTCTCATGAATAACATATCTTCCAGTTTTACCTTTGCAGTTGATGACAAATCTTATGTTTAGGTATCCAGAATCAGTATAAGCCTTATTCTTATAGTTTTCTAGAACGAATTTTCGAAGCCCATTTTTCCCGGTAATATAAGTAGCCCTTTTAGGATTGTAATAGTCGTAAATATATTCGTTACATGTTTGAAAATCCTCTGAAAGTAAGGATTTTTCCCTATCTATATATGCTATTCGATGTTCATGCTCATTTTGGGAAGGCGTGTATTTTTCATTGAAAGTATACCAAGCAAAAAGATAAAGTCCACCAAATACAAGTCCTACTATACCTAGAATAATAAATGAAATTTTTCTAATTTTTTTCCAGTTTGTAGGCATACAATAGGTTAAATATCCATCTTCAAATTTAGCTCTTTCAACTGTTCCTCATCAAGGTTTGCAGGAGCATCAATCATCACATCGCGACCATTGTTGTTTTTAGGAAAAGCAATAAAATCCCGTATCGTCTCTTGTCCGCCAAGTATAGATACTAGTCTATCCAATCCAAAAGCAATACCGCCATGTGGTGGGGCACCGTATTGAAATGCATCCATTAAGAATCCAAATTGTGCCTTTGCCTCTTCTGGTGTAAAGCCTAGATGTTTAAACATAGTAGCTTGGGTTTCTTTATCATGAATACGGATGGAACCTCCGCCAATTTCATTACCGTTTAAGACCAAATCATAAGCATTGGCTTTTACCTCTCCAGGATTGGTATCCAATAATTCCAATTGACCTGGTTTTGGCGAAGTAAACGGATGGTGCATGGCATGGTAGTTGCCAGTTTCTTCATCAAGTTCCAACAATGGAAAATCGATGACCCATAACGGAGCAAACTCATCAGCTTTTCGGAGCCCCAAGCGTTCTGCCATTTCCATACGTAAGGCGCTTAATTGGGCCCTTACTTTAGTTGTATCACCAGATAGCACACAAATTAAATCTCCTGCATTTGCCCCGGTAACTTCTGCCCATTTGGCCAAGTCTTCTTGGTCATAAAACTTATCTACCGAAGATTTATAAGAACCATCATCATTGCATCTGCAATACACCATGCCCAATGCACCAACTTGGGGTCTTTTTACCCAATCGATAAGCTTATCGATTTCTTTTCGGGTATAAGAATTACCCCCTGGTACCGAAATACCCACGACAAGTTCTGCAGAATTAAAGATATTAAAGTCTTTATGCTGGGCAACGGCATTCAGTTCGCCAAATTCCATTCCAAAGCGGATATCCGGTTTGTCGTTTCCATAGCGTCTCATGGCCTCATCAAATGTCATTCTAGGGAAACTACTGATTTCTACCCCTTTTATTTCTTTTAAAAGGTGTTTGGTCAATCCTTCAAACGTATTTAAGATATCTTCTTGTTCAACAAAAGCCATTTCACAATCAATCTGGGTGAATTCCGGTTGTCTGTCGGCCCTTAAATCTTCATCCCTGAAACACTTTACAATCTGAAAATACTTATCCATTCCACCGACCATCAATAATTGCTTAAAGGTTTGCGGCGATTGGGGCAAGGCATAAAATTGACCTTCGTTCATTCTACTCGGCACTACAAAATCTCTTGCGCCTTCAGGAGTGGATTTAATTAAGTAAGGAGTTTCAACATCTATAAACCCTTGGTCAGAAAGGTATTTTCTAACTTCCATAGAGACTTTATGCCTAAAGATGAGGTTTTCTTTTACCGGATTTCTACGAATATCGAGATACCGATATTTCATTCGAATATCTTCACCGCCATCGGTTTCATCTTCAATGGTGAAGGGAGGTAATAAAGATTCGTTTAGTACGGTTAACTTTGAAACCAAAACCTCTATTTCCCCGGTCGGAATATTTTTATTCTTAGAAGCACGTTCGATAACTTCACCCTTGATTTGAATTACGGTCTCCCGCCCTAAAGTTCTGGTCAACTCAAGTAGCTCTTTAGAAGTGCGATCTTCATCAAAAACAAGTTGGGTAATGCCATAACGATCTCTCAAATCTATCCATGCTACAAAACCTTTATCCCTTATTTTCTGAATCCAACCACTTAAGGTAACTTCTTGTCCTATGTGTGAAGCGTTCAATTCGCCGCAGGTATTACTTCTATACATGTGCCTATTTTATGATTGGCAAAGGTAATTAGTTCAATTCTTTTGTAACACCAATATTTAGACAGATTTTAAGGTGTAAACGGAGAAATACCTACAACTTATCGATTTTTTCTTTCTATTACGGGTTCGTAAATGAGGCTATAAATTTTATACATATAATTGCAAATCAGATAGTTAAGATTCTAATGTAAATTTAATGTAAATTATTTGTTACTTAAATATGTATTTAAGGTAAAATAATTTGTATGTTTGTATCGTTAATGTAAAGGAAGCGCAATTTAAATCCCAAAATGATGAAGCAAGCGATATTAATTTTAGCAATAGTATTTTCAGCACAGATATATGCACAAGACATTAAGCCTACTTTTGAAAAAGAAGGTAAAATGGTAAAGGCAACTTATTTTCATGACAATGGAGAAGTAGCTCAAACAGGTTTTTTACTTGACGGTAAATTACATGGGCAATGGTTTATGTACAATGTAGAGGGTAAAAAAATTGTTTCAGGAAGGTATGAAAATGGTGTACGTTCAGGGAAATGGTTTTTTTGGAAGAACGATATTTTAAAGGAAGTGGATTTTCAGGATAATAAAATCGCTTACGTAAAAGATTGGAATAACGCTCAAGTTGTTTCTGTGGACAAATAAAATTTTTAACGAATAAAAAAAGCCCCGTGATTTTACATCACGGGGCTTTTTTTATTGAACCTTTTAAGATTAAGCCGCTACGGCTATTTTTTCTTCGTTGGACGTATTTTTCTTATAACTTCCCTTAATCCTTAATTTTATACGGTACACTATATTGAATAAAACCGGAACTATAATCAAGGTTAAAAAGGTAGCCACTATTAATCCGAAGATGACCGTCCATGCCAATGGCCCCCAGAAAATCACATTATCACCGCCCACATAGACCTGCGGGTCAAATTGTCCGAAAAGTGTAATAAAGTTGATGTTTAATCCTGTGGCTAGTGGAATTAACCCCAACACCGTTGTAATTGCAGTTAATATCACTGGTCGTAACCTAGCTTTTCCGCCTTTGATAATAATATCGGTTACCTCTTCACGAGACAACAATTCGCTATCAGATATACCTATGTTCACCTTTTTTCGATCAATCAATATTTGGGTATAATCCAGTAGAACTACACCGTTGTTGACCACAATTCCCGCTAATGAAATGATACCCATCATCGTCATCATGATTACAAAGGGCCAACCTGTAGCTACAATTCCACCAAAAACCCCGATGAAACTTAGAAATATGGCCATCATAATAATCGCAGGTTTTGAGATGCCCCCGAATTGGAAAATTAAAATAAGCATGATCAAACCTAAACCAGAGAAGAAAGCACCCATTAAAAATGCTTGCTGTTTCGCCTGTTCTTCAAGTTCACCAGTGTAGTCGATTTTAACCCCAGCAGGCATACCCTTAAAGTTTTCCATTTCTTTTTTGATCTGGTCAACTATAATATTGGCATTACCGCCTGGTTTTAAGCCTGAATATACGGTTACTACACGTTGCCCATCTATATGTTTTATTGCATTGAACGAAGAAGTATTTTTTCGTGAAGCAACTGCAGAAATGGGTATTTCTTTGATTTGCCCCGTAGCAGGATCCCTAAAAATCATATTCTGGTTAAACAAGGCACTGGTATTGTAGCGCAGATCTTCATTAAAACGCACATTAATGTCGTAGTCTTCACCATCTTTTTTGTAAACGCCGGCTTTGTTACCAAACAAAGATCTTCTTAGTTGTTGCCCTACTTGTCCAACAGATACGCCTAGTTCACCAGCTTTTTGACGATCAACAAGTACCTCCATGCCAGGGCTGCTTTTATTTACATCGACTTTTAGGCCTTCCATACCATCAATACTTTTTGAGTTGATGAAGATGCGCATTCGCTCAGCAACGTTTATCAAAGTATCATAATTCTGACCTATTAATTCAATGTTCACGGGATAGCCAGCTGGTGGACCCACGGCGTCTTTCTCCACAGAAATCGTAACCCCAGGATATACATCGGCCAATGCATTTTGTATGCGAAGCCTTAGTTTTTCGGTATCCAAACCTTCCCTGAACTTAAATTCTTGCATAGAAAGCGTAATCTTGCCTCGGTGTGGCATCTCGGCTGCTGAACCTCCTTCTGTAAAAGGGTTTTCAGCCCCTTTTCCTACTTGTGAAACTCCAGTATCCACCAAATAGTTTTCACCATCGGTTTTTAAATATTGTTGATCATCAATGATATCGTACACACGCTCTTCAATATCCTTGGTTAAGATATTGGTCTTATCAATATCGGTGCCTTGAGGATATTCGATATAGACGTATATTTCCTTGGGCGTATTATCAGGAAAGAACTCCACTTTGGTACGTTGGCTGCCTACCGAAGCCCCAAAGGTCATAAACGCGGCTACCAATAAGATCATGGTTACTCCAAAATACCAATACACGTTCTTACCGCGAAGCGCATGTTTCAATCTTTTTTCATACCAGTTTTCCAGACGTACCAGACTATTTTTTTGGAAACGGGTCGACCAAGGTTTTAGAAAGTATTTATAAATCCAAAACAAGATTGCAACAACGATCATTAACGTACCCAGACCACGTACTGGACCTCCTAACAGTAGGATAAAAAGTCCGAAACCACCTAGTATGGCACTAATTTTAATCAGTTGTTTTCTAGTCAGGTTTTTTTCACCGACCTCCATAAATTGCGATACCAACATCGAATTCATAAAAATCGCTACGAATAATGAGGAACCAAGTACAACTGAAAGTGTGATAGGGAAGTAAATCATAAACTCACCCATAATGCCAGGCCACATTCCCAATGGAACAAAGGCAGCTACGGTAGTCGCAGTCGAAATAATAATGGGGATGGCGATTTCGCCAATTCCTTTTTTGGCAGCTTCTTTTCTTGACATACCTTCTTGTTCCATCAAACGATATACGTTTTCAACAACTACGACCCCATTGTCCACAAGCATTCCCAGACCCATGATGAGTCCAAAAAGAATCATAGTGTTCAGGGTGTAGCCCAATGCCGAAAGAATCATAAAAGACATGAACATGGACATTGGAATGGCGAACCCAACAAAAAGTGCATTTCTAAACCCTAAAAAGAACATCAATACGGTGACCACCAAAATGATCCCGAAGATGATATTATTCACTAAGTCGTCAACCTGGTTTAAAGTAGTACTGCTACTATCATTGGCAAAAGTAACCTCCAAATCTCCTGGAAGCGTGTCTTTTTGCGCTTCGGCAACGATATCACGGATTTTTTCAATGGCAATCACATCATTTTTGCCCGATCGTTTTTTAATATCAAGCATCACAACGCTTTCACCCATCTCACGTGCGTAAGTGTTTTTGTCCTCTTCTTCAAAAGTTACCTTGGCGATATCTTTTAAATAGACCGTTCCATTTTCTGATTTCACCACAAAATCGTTCAATTCAGATGGTTTTTCGATTTCCCCCGTGATTCTTATGGTTCTTCTTTGTCCACTAGTGATGAGGTTACCGGCAGACATGGTCATGTTTCCATTGCCGATGGCCTGTATAACATCATCAAAATTGATTTTGGCAGCCATCATTTTATTGATATCCACCGCAACTTCAACCTCTTTCTCTTGCGCACCGCGAATATCAACCTGTTTGACTTCCTCTAAATTCTCAATTTCGTCTTCAAGATATTCAGCAAACTCCTTGAGTTTTTCAACGGGGTAGTCCCCTTTTAAATTTACATTTAGAATGGGGAAAGACTCGGCAAGATTCAGGTCAAAAACGTTAGGCTCTACCTTAGCGCCATTAAAAATGGGCCAGTCTTCGCCCGCTTTCTCGGCATCTACCTCGTCTTTTACCTCTTGCTTGGCATTTTCAACGGTAATGTTTTCATCAAACTCAACTACGACCATAGAATAATCTTCTTGTGAAGTAGAGGTCATCTCTACGTAATTACTTACGTTCTTTAGTCGCTCTTCAAGAGGATCGGTAATCAATCGTTCCATATCCTCGGCAGTGTTGCCAGGATAAATGGTGCTTATGTAAATCTTGGTCTCCACGGCCTCGGGAAATTCCTCCCTTGGCATCGCAAAATAAGATGAGATTCCAATAAAAAGGAAGATACCTATCATCACGTAGATGACCGATGGATTATCTATGGCCCAAGAAGAGAGCTTAAACTCTTTGTCGGCATTTTTTTTGGCTTTGTCCATAATCTATTTCTTGGCTGTATTTTTAGAATTTAGAACTTTCACTTGTTGATTGTCCCTCACACTTCGAGCACCTTCAACGATAATATTATCACCAGCTGAAAGACCTGATAGTACTTCTACGTAATCTCCCTGGGTTTTACCCAATTGTATGATTGTTTTTTTGGATACCAATTCAGTTTCCGAACCATTTTCTTTGGTCAAGTACACATATTGTTCACCCAATGCATTTTCAGATACGACGCTTTGTGGAATCAATATTGCCTCATCACTGGTGTAATCGTTGATTTTTGCAATTGCGGTAAGGTTCGGCTTAATCTTTCCTTCTTTATTTGGGACAGGAATTTCAACACTGAACGATCTGTTTCCGGGGTTAATAAAGTTACCTGTCTGCCTAACTTTTGTAGTTACGCTATCACCCAAGACCGGGAAATATACTTGAACCATTTTGCCGGGTGTAACATTGGCCAAATGAGCCTCAGGTACTTCTACCTCAATGTACATATCGCTTAGGTTTACAATTCTGAAAACTTCAGAGCCTGGTCCAGGGCTGACCACTGTTCCTTGATCTTTGATTACATCGTCTATAATTCCCGAAAAAGGAGCACGAATAGAAGATTTACCTACTTGACTTTCTAGTTGCTTAACAGCACTTTGTTGCGCTTCATATTGGGTTTTTGCCTGTAGGAACTGTATTTCTGAGCCTATGTTTTGGTCCCATAGTCTTTTTTGGCGCTCAAATGTGGTTTTTGCCAATGCTTGTTGGGTCTTTAACTGTGCCAATTGACTAGAAAGCCCACCATCGTCAATAGAGGCTAAAAGCTGTCCTTTTGAAACCCGTTGTCCTTCTTTGACATAAACACGATAAAGCGTCCCCGCCATTTCTGGGTACACTAGGACGTTTTGGTCTGTCATCACATCGCCTTGCAATTCTAGATAATGGTTAAATACTTGTTTTTCTACCTGCATTGTGGATACCAAGGGTAATTTTGCATTATCATCCAGTTCACTGATAGCTGAGTCCAGTTGTTTAACCTGGTCCTCCAAAGCTTTTAGCTCTTGGTTCATAGCAGTTCTTTTGGCACGCATGGCGCTCAAGTCCTTACTCGATATGACGTCCTCAACAGAACCGCTGGCACCTCCACCACAAGAGGCGATCAAGATGCCTAAGATTGATAGTTGAATTATTTTTTTCATTGTCTTTATGTTTAGTAGTTGATGAGTTTATTGATTTGTATTCAAAATATTTTCGAGTTTGGTCTTGCGATTGATGACATCGACCATTGAACGTAAATATTCTTGTTGCGTAGTATAAAGTTGCGTCTGTGCTTGTCGCAGTTCAAAACTAGTGGCTAGGCCTTCAGCATATTTCACCTGATTTTTGTTTTCAATACGTTCCGCTAAGTTGAGATTGTCCTTTGTTGTTTGGTATTGCTCAATGGCAAATACGTAATCACTCTTTGCACTTTCGTGCTGAAGCATTAATTGCGATTGGGCCTGGGTCAACTGTGTTTTTGCTTTTTCGAAGGCAATTTTTGCTCGCTGCGTAGAGGCACTTCTTCCCAATGAGCTGAAAATTGGGATGCGTAAATCAACGCCTAACGTAGAGAAACCGAACCAATCTTGCCCACTATCAAAAAAGGTAAAATTGTCACCAAATGAAAGACCTCCGTAATTTACAAATGCATTTAGGGTAGGCAAGGCCCTGCTCTTGGCCAATTTTAGTTCTAGTTCTCGCTGTTCGTTTAGGTTTTTAACAATTTTAAAATCGGTGTTATCCTCTAAAAGAAATTGAGTGCCCAACAAGCCGAAATCTATTTGTTGTTGGGTAAGTTTATCCAAGTTTTCGGTTAAAACGGTAGGGTTATCCAAAGGAAGCCCCATCATTAAGTTGAGCATCTGCATGGTGATTTTTTCCAACCTCCTTGCATTTTTCAGTTGATTGTCGATCGATGATAAAGTTATCTGTAATTGATCAACACTTTCTTCATCACCAAGACCGTTCTCATAGATTTTTTTGGTCTCATACAGGTTGTCTTCAAGTGTCTTCTTATTCTTTTCCAAGATAAGTGCATTTTCTTTGGTCAAAAGCACATTACCATATGCCTCAACCACTGCCGTTTTAACTTCTAAATCGGTCTTTTCCTTAAAGTTTTTGCTATATCGCAGAAAAGCCTGTGTGGCCTGCACACCAACAATATAAGAACCATCAAAAATTTGTTGGCGAAGGGTGGCTGTCGCATTCATAGATTGTGGTTGGCCAAAAATTATGGGTACAAAAACATTAGGGTCTTGCTCTACACCAGGAGGTAAAAATTGTTCTGGAATTAGAATAGATGGGAACTGAGATTGTGCTTGCTTCAGCTGGTTTTGATAAGAAACCGCACCTTCTATCTGAGGTAGACCCGTAGCAATGGTCTCCCACTTTTGTTTTTGGGCATCCACCAAATCACGTCCTGCATTTATCGCTTCGTAATTATGCTCTAAAGCATAGGCAACAGCTTCATCTAAAGAAAATGAATTGTCTTTTTCTTGTGCCATTAATGGTACGGACCATACTAATTGGATGAACAGTAGTTTTGTAAGTGTTCGCATTTATTCTTGGTTTGAATTGATGATTTCATTTAGTTTTTTTCGTCCTTTGGGCGTAACAATGCCACGTAGGTGGTATTCTAGGTAATTATCCATTAAATACGTCATGGGAAACTTTTGATGGGGAAATAAAGACTCTTCCTTAATGCTGGTAACACCACTAAAATAAATACGCGCGATAAAATCGACATCTAGATTAGCCCTGTAGATACCTAAATCGACACCTCTTTTTACATTATCTACAACACACTTTTGCATTACTTCAAACTGCTTGTTCTTTAAATTGTGATGCAGTTTTGGATAATACTTTTGTAGTTGATAGCTGGGCGATGATTTTTCTTCTTTTAACTGGACCATCACAAACTTTTTTATCTCGTAAAGTTCCTCAATGGGATTTTTCTTTAGAGAGATAATGTAGTCTATACCATCTGAGATAGCACAAAAAACGCACATGGTACACTCTTCAACTAATTTGGTCTTGTTCTCAAAATGGGAATAGATAGTTTTTTTAGATATGGCCATTTCATTGGCCAAATCGTCCATAGTAACGCTTTTAAAACCTAGGTTTAAGAATAGGTCAGTTGCTCTCTGTAAGATTTTTTCTCTCATAATTGAGGTGCAAATGTAAGACGGAAACTTTAGGAACAAAAAAAGTTTCCAAGGTTTTGCATTTTTTTAACATAACCTTAATTTTCTTTCTTTTTATGTTGAATTTCATCATTATGACGATTTTGAATTTCAGAATTGGACCGGAACGTTGATTTTTGGTTTAAACTCCAGAAAAAAGATTTGAATCGATATTTAGCCTGCCTTGAATTAGTACCTTTCTTATCTTCTACCATTATGATATATTTTCGTTTCGCTTACGTTCCATATAATCTTGATACGCTTTTTCGCCCTCTTCTTGCCAAAATGCATCATAATGTTTCCAGTCAGAAAAATCATTCCGCCAGCTGCATTTTTTTTCTTCAAATCTTTTTTTATTGATTTTCTTCTTACCGCCAGGTCCGTCGGAATCACCAAAGCCAAAACCAAAAATTATTTTGGCCAGCACAATAAGGCCCAATGCTTTCCAGTAGTCTATGGTTGGGAGGGCAAAAAGTTCAGGCATTAGCCAGTTCCATAGCAACATGAAAACGTAATTCATGAGCAGTAAAAATGCTATGGCAAGAACGATGAAAAAGAATATTTTCACCCCTTTGGTTACGTAGTACTCTGCTCTGCTTTTCATGCGTTTTTCTAAATGATTTTTGTAATCCATAATCTTGAATTTTATTTTTTTAGTTCTAGTTCTTTATACAATATTGATAAGGCCCTATGTCTTCGAGACATTAGGGTGCCTTGTGCTATTCCGGTTTCCTCAGAAATCTCCCTATAAGTATACCCTTCAAAATCAACCGCAATGATGATATCGCGATAGGCAGGTGTTAGTTGCAGAATAGCTTTTTTAAGGTTTGCTTTTAAGTTTTCTGAATATTCTTGGTCCATACTTTCATAGAAAACTTCTGCAAAATCAGACCATAGTTGTTCCAAGGTTTTTTCATCATATATGCGCTCTTTTTTGACCCGCATTACATCAATAATCTTATTGCGTATGGCACTATAGACAAACCCTCCAATGTTAGTTATGGGCAGGGCATCTTTTGGTCTCGAAAATATTCTTAAGGCAACATCTTGTATAATATCATCGGCATCACTCTCTGAGGTGTGTTCTATCTTTGAACGCACATACCCTTTGAGTGCATTGTACTCTTCTTTAAAGAAGTTGTTTAGGTTGTTGTTTTCTTTTCGAGAAACCATTTAAGGTTTTTGCTATTGGTCTTCTTTTGTTAAGACGATGATTTTGATTTCTATTGCATTTAAAGGCAATTTTTCTACTCAAATACGACGCTTTTAAGGTCTATTTGTAACAATGCGTGTATTTTTGAGCAAAATTTGAAAGATGCAGCCCATAGAATTCTATAGAGATGAGTTCATAAATTATCTTGAGAAAAAGGTTCAAACAAAAGAACCGCACAACCTATACGAACCTATTGATTATATTTTAGGTCTTGGTGGAAAGCGATTACGACCTGTGCTTGCACTATTGACGACAGAATTATTTGAAGGTGATTATAAAAATGCTTTGGATGCGGCTCTGGCGATTGAGGTGTTTCATAATTTTTCTTTAGTGCATGACGATATCATGGATGACGCCCCTTTACGAAGAGGAAAGGCAACGGTACATGAAAAGTGGGATATTAACACAGGTATTCTTTCGGGCGATGCCATGCTCATTAATTCGTATCAGTATTTTGAAGGATATTCAGATGCCACTTTTAAAGAGTTGGTACAGCTTTTTAGTATAACCGCTATTGAGGTCTGTGAAGGCCAACAGTATGATGTAGATTTTGAAACCAGGGATGATGTTACCATACCTGAGTACCTTAAAATGATTGAATACAAAACCGCTGTTTTGGTCGCTGCCGCTATGAAAATGGGTGCAATTATAGCAGGCGGCTCAAAAGAAAACCAGAATTTGGTTTATGAGTTTGGTAGAAACTTGGGAATTGCCTTTCAGTTGCAAGATGATTATTTGGATGCTTTCGGAGATCCAGAAACCTTCGGCAAACAAGTTGGTGGCGATATTATTGAGAATAAGAAGACATTTTTATATTTAAAAGCCTTAGAATTGTCAAGTGCTGCTGAGCGAGAGACCTTATTGCATCTTTATTCGATAGCGCCAAGTGACCCCACAGAAAAAATTGAGGCTATAAAAACTGTTTTTGAACAGAGTGGTTCGGTAAATATGACAAAGAAAGAAATTGAAGGCTATACGCAGCGTGCTTTTGAGTGTTTAAAACAGCTAAATCTGCCAGAAGAACGAAAAGAGATTTTAAAAATTTTTGGCGAGAACTTAATGCAGAGAACGGTTTAGTTATTTTCTATTGTCATCGAAAAATTGTCCACATAAATAGTTAAATCCTCGGCATTCGGATTTGCAGTTGCCCCTACCTGAATTCTTTCATAAACAACAGGTTGCTGTAACTCAAAATCGATATTGTTTTCTGCGAATACATCACGAAATACTTGAGCGTTTGGCATGTTCATTCCATCTTGCGATAAAATTTGGTCTCCATTTAAAAATACCTTGTTCGCACCATCTTCATTAGGTGAGAGAACCAATTCCCATCTAATGGTTACCCACTCTTTCCTTGGAAACTTAAAGGAGGACTGCCTTAGGGTCGTACCTGCAATTTTTCCTCGTTCAATAGCTAAATAATCATCACCGCCAGACAGCATTAGACGAATTCCGGGACACTTGTTATCACCATCTACAGATGGATCCGCATCTACTTCAGGATCCCAACAAGAACAACACTCTAAATCTAAGAGAAAAAGGTTTTCAAGGTTTGCGTCAGAATCAATATAATAATCTGCTTCAATGGTCACTTTACTATTTGTTGCTGCACTGAACCCTCCTTTTTCTATATCGGCCTTGGATAAAATCTCATCTGATTGCTTTGATTGAATAACGAGTGACTGATTTCCGTCACTTACTATATTTGAAGATAAACCTAAACTATTTGTGTCACGGTTTGGACTTATCAACTGCACCGTCGTCCATCGCGAATTATCGTTTGGAAATAGCAGTGAAAAGTCGTTAGAACTTGTCTCAAAACTATCTTCAAAAACAAAATTGGCGTTAGTTTCTAGGTTTTCCTCTTCATCGATTCTTTCTGCGTCATTTGAACATGAAAAAACAAGAAAGACTAATGGTACAAAAAATAAATTTTTCATAAGAACCAGCTTGTTAGTATAAAACGAGTATCAAGTCGCCTTAGTATCTAAGCAACCGTTTAAACAAAGCCTTTACAAAGGGTGATTTTGGGCATGCCCAAATGATTTGAAGTTCTTCCCAAAAGGTAGTTTCCTCATCCAAGAACTTTAATATCAATTGTGGTTTTCTTTTTTTGAACATGGCCTCAAAAATAGAACCTCCTAAATGGTTGTCACTTTGCAGAATATCGAGTAGCAATAGGTCGTAATACCAAAAACGTGTTTTTTTTGAGAAATCGGATAAAGATTTACCCGATTTTAAGTAAGCGACCAACTCTTTTACTTTTTTGGTAGAATTGTAGAAGGTATAGCCAGTGCTGGGCTTGGCCCAACCACCGGCAATACCGATATTTAAAATATTTTCAGAATTGCCCTTGAAAAAGTCAAAACAGGTCATCGGTATATTGCCTTGTTCGACCTCGGTAATGGTATATTCAGCTACGGCCAGTTTATCTTTTAAATACGATTTTATCGCATTTTCATATTCCTCTTTTTCTAAAGTGTTTTCTGAAAAAAGCGTGTATTCTACCAAGGCGTGAGTTTCCGAAAAAGGCAAAACATACATGAAACGGGTATTTTCTTTTTGGGGAATGGAAAAATCCATAAAGGTAGCTTGGTCAGCATTGAACAGAGGCTTCTCCGTTTTTATAAACCAACCCAAAAAGTGTTGTTGTAGTACTGGATATTTGGTTTGATTTAAAAGCTTTTTGTAATCAAAAACGCTATTAAATACTTTTTTTGCGATATATGAAGAACCCTCGGTTTTCACCTGCACCTCAGCTTCTTTCTCTACTATTACACTAACGCTTTCTTGGATAAAGGTAATATTGGCATAGCTTTTTACCTTTTCAAGATAGTATTCATAAAAATCAATACCTCTAAGCATTTTGTATTGATACGGATCTATTGAAGTGGCTAGTGAGAGCTCATTACCTGCAAAATAAATTTCTGGCCAGGTTTTATGAAGAATAGCATCAAATTCACCAGGTCCTTTTTCCCAAAAGCACCAAGTGCGGTCATTACTATTTTTTATATCCTTGTCAAGAATTAAAATGCTTTTATCAGAGAAGAAATCATCACGCCCCAGGGCATCTGCTAATAGCAATCCGGAAGCGCCTGCACCGATGATGATATAATCGTAGTTGGGCATTGGTTAAAAATACAAATTAAAAAACCACAAATGCATTATAGCTAGCTTTGGATCTCTATCTCATTTTCTAAATCTTTTATCAATTCTTGATATTCGGAGCTTAGGTTTATTCCTTTTAGTATTACATCATTCATTTTATTAAGAAGTAAAATATACATGTTTTTAATTTTGAATGACGTAAAGGCTTTATTATAAAGCGTTTTGTCTCTCTCTTCTTCTAGGTATGTTCTGTCTCTGAGTCCAGCTAAAACAGTTGGGTCAATTTCATAATTGTTGATGTAATACTCCTCTAAATGTTCTTTGGTGTACGCCGTAATTTCATCTTCACTTTCTTGATAGTCTTTTACAATATCATACAATTTTGATATTCTATTCTTTAGGGTTTCATTAGCTACCAATTCTATTTTGCCTGAATTTATCATCGCATTATAAATTCCTGTCGAGGGATCAAAGGTGTGGTTTCTAACATTAATCTTAATCAACGAATCTAAATGTGTGTTGGGGAGGTTTGAAACATCAGTAAAAATAACATCTTGTAGGCTTTTGTTTCTCAATATTTGGGCATTAAAAATAGTGTCAAACTCTGTGCTATTAATTTTAATAGCCCTGTGCAAACTCTTTAGGGTTTTTACTTGCTCTTCTTTTAGCTGCTTTTTTTCGTTCCAGTTGTCAATTTGTAAAGCAATCAAAATTCCGATGACCACCAGTATAATTTCACCAATGGCGTAAATTAGATAGCTGCTAAATTTGTTTTCAGTGAGTAATCGTCTTCTTATTTTTCTAAAGAATTTTATCATCGGGTAATTATTGTTTTTTTAATTAAGGGGGAACAATTTTGGTTACGGAGTGTTGCGCCGGTATAATTAATTCAATTTTTTAAAGAGTAGTCTAGACAGGTTTAAAGATAGGTTTTAAGTGAGGTTTGGTTCAAAAAATTTATGTGAAATTGATTTTTATCCATTTTCGTATTCGGTTCGAGTAGGGGGAAAGACCATTTTAATTCGTCGTATGATTTCCGAGCGATTTTGAGCCCATTTAGGGTAATCAGTCCATTCACCTTCACTTTTAAAGTAAATGACATGATTTATTTTGCCAAGTAGTAATTCTCCGTCAATTTCAATGGACTTCCATTCTCCGTCAACTTTTTGCTCATAGCTAATAGCGTCCCTACCTTTTTTTGACACCTTCCAATTTTTTGGCTCTTTTTTGCCCTTAAATCGCCTTAGAATTGTTATTGCCATTATAATCGTAATTATTAATCAACTGTAAAGAACTAAGCTATGGCTTTTATAGGTGTCATTGTCAAATGCTACTTTTTTTGTTTGATACTATTTTGACTTTTTCAACCAGTTTATTCAGAATGGGATGAGGGTCGTAAATTATTTTAAGTCCATCCGATACTACTTTGTGTATTCCTTCATCAAGTTTTTTCATGTCAGCCCATGCTATATCAGCAAATGAGAATTCAATCTCAATTTTACTTTTTAGGAAAACATCTGTAGACCAAACTCTACCATATTACTTATCCTCAAAGAAATCTAGTCTTTCATTGATTTTATTGAAATCAAAACTGTCAATCCAGTTAGTATTTTATATCTCAACTTGTCATTAACAACGATTTATACATCTATATCAGAATCAGCCCTTGCGTTCCCTCTGGCATAAGAGCCACAAAGTCATACACCAAAAATCCTTGGGTTATTTTCAGCAAACACTTGCATTAAATCCAATATTTATCAAGCTTGTCAGGGTCCATTGATACTTCGTCAGTTCCGGTTCAATTTTCACCTTAGGATTCCGACTAAAATTTCCTGAGGGAATAATTCATAGGATTATTTCGCTAAACAATTTAGCCGCAAATTAATAATTTGATTTTGCCGTGTAACCGCCAAACTCTTAATATCTTAATCAGTAATGTTTTATACGTTGTTAATAATCGTTTTATTCAGATTCTTTTGCTTTTCCTTTTGTGAAGGGTATCATCATGGGTGTCTTCTTCATATATGATAAATACTTAGATTTGAAATCTTTCTTCAAATCTTTTTCTTCATAAAGAGCTCCAATAAAGAAGTAAGCAGTTAAAAGAATGGCAAATACCAAATGTGTTGCAGACATCGTAGGGGTAAACCATAAGCCGATGATTCCCCCTAAATACAAAGGATGCCTTGTATATTTATACAATGAAATTACTTTAAACTCTAAATTGGTATATGGCTTATTTAATAGCTCTAAATAGGTTTGTCTTAGACCAAATAAGTCAAAATGGTTAATCAAAAATGTACTAACAAATAAAATTATCCAGCCTAAAAAGAAAAAGGCATATAATATATAAAACAATATACTTCCTTCTTCAACTGTCCATATATTGCCCCCAATAGGCTCCCAATTCCATATTAGAACAAATAGTAAAATTCCTGCTTGCAGCACATAAGTACTTCTTTCTATGGGTTTTGGTAAAACTTTAGTTATCCAATTTTTAAATGGTTTCCTAGCCATTACACTGTGTGGTATTGCAAATAGCAATACAAGCGCAATATTTTTTAGAATAGCATAGTAAAACGGCACTTCTGGGCTTCTATCAATTGATATTTCAGGTATTAGATGACTTATAGATAAAATCCAAAATAATAGAGAAGCAAAGCCAATGAGGTAGCAAATAATTGAGTAGATGAACATTAATAGCGTTTTCATAATATTTAATTGAATTAATAATGAGACAAAATTCAATCAAATATGTAAGTAGCAGTTTGCTGAGATGTTCTAAAAATGTTCTCTAAGGTCCAATTTGAATAGCTATAAACTGGCCTTTAGTTTCCTAAACTTATTTGGAGGCAAAAGGTATTTTTTTTTAAAAGCTTTAATGAAATGTGATGTATTTTTAAAACCACTTTCATGACAAATTTCATTGATATTCATTTGCGTACTGGTCAGTAATAACTTACCATGATCGAGTCGTCTATTAATGAGCCATTTTGATGGCGTTGTTTCAAAACATTTGTTGAAATCTCTCTTAAAACTTGAAAGACTTCGGCCTGATAGTTTTGCAAAGGCATCAATAGGTAGGTCATATTGAAAATTATTGATCATGACTTGTTCAATATTCGCTTTTTTATGATCCGCGATATCAAGTAATACGTTAATCAATGTTCTATTATTCTTGTTTAAAGTGATGGTATATATCAATTCTTTAAATTTCAGTTCTACAAGTTCGGGAGGTATGGGCATATCCATAGTAAGATATTGTAAAATACTATTTATTAAAGTCTGGTATGAACTGTTTGAGTGAATTTTGTATACGCCATCAAATTCAGATTCAACGTTCGATACGTTAGAATTTAAATGATTTTGCAAAACAAAGTTTCTAATGAAATCATCATTCATAAAAAACAACATGACGCAATAGTCTTCATCAAGATATTGCTTAGTCGAATACACCCCTTTTTTAACAAATAGTGTATCTCCTGCAGTAAGACAATGGGTTTGTCTAGGGGTTATCCAATCCTTTCGTCCACTAATAACATAGGTGATTAGATGAGATTTTGTCCATAATTGAAATTCTTCAACGTTGAGCGGGCATTTATATTCAACCAAAAGGAAGTCATTTCCGATGTGCTTATTGAATTTAGGATGCTTTTTAAAAAATTCGTAAACATCTACGGTCATAAACCTTTAAAATATTTTAACGCCGCGCTATGCGCAGTCCGGCTAATTTTAAGGAAATATAGCAAAATCAAACCAACTATGTATCGGATATTTATCATCCTTATAAATTCGCTATATGGTTCGTCAAGGAGTTTGCTTTAGCGGAGGTATTCTTGTTGATTTGGTGCCTGCTCATCTTTGAAGGGGTATTGGGCTTAAAATTAGACCTACCACCGAGAGCAGCGACCGATGAACACCCTTAAAATAAAAGTAACAGTGAATGAATTGCGGTTTAGCGTACTGATATGTTTTGTTGATAGGCTAGCGACGATTTTGGCAATCAGTCTCTCGTATTACAATATACTTGTTTAAATGAAAAACGGTTCGAGTTTGCACCCGAACCGCTATTGCTTTTATATCTTGTTAGAGACAGTTTTATTTCTTACTTCTTTGATAATAAGTAACAATACTCGCCTTAGCCAATGTATTGTTCCATAAGTAATAGCCAACTACTGCAGGGTTTGTACTTTCATTAAGACCAAGTTTATCTGTTTTAAGAGCGTAAATTGTGATTATATATTGGTGTAAACCGTGTCCTTCAGGAGGGCAAGGACCTCCATAACCAGTTGCTCCATAATCTGTAATACTCTGAATAACACCTTCAGGTGTTAAGTTTAGTTTTGTATTTCCAGCTCCAGCTACTAAATCGTTAGTGCTTACTGGAATATCAAATACTACCCAATGCCACCATCCGCTGCCAGTTGGTGCATCTGGGTCGTACATAGTTACTGCAAAACTTTTAGTTCCTGCAGGTGCATTTTTCCAAGATAACTGAGGGGACTGATTTTCGCCAGTACAGCCAAAGCCATTGAATTCTTCGTTAATTGTTGCTTGTCCACCTAAATCATTACTTGATACAGTAAATGTGTTTTGTCCGAAAACGAAAGTTGAAAAAAAAATTAATACTGTTAAGATTTGAAATGATTTTATCATAATATTTGTTTTTAATTATTAATTACGATGCAAATCTAAACAGCAATTGAGGCTGTTTGTTAATCAGAAAAGTTCAAAAAGTATTGATAAAAGTTCAGTTTGATTGGTACTGTTTTGGAGTGACTCCGAATTTTGTTTTAAAAGCTTGAATAAAATTAGATAAGTTTTCATATCCAATTTCTTCAAAAATATCTGAAGGTCTTTTTGATTCGTTTTTTAGAAGAAAAGCTGAGTGTTCTAGCCTTTTATCTTGAAACCACTTGCTAGGTGACCTCTTGAAGTTTTTCTCAAACTCTCTCTTGAAAGTTGATACACTCATATTTGATAAAAATGAAAGCTCTTTTATTGTGAGTTTATTGAGTCTGTTGCTTTCAATTGTTTGAATGAACTTTTGATTTTGATTATCACTATTATTAACCAAAGAATAAAGAAAATCTAAACCTTTCAAGTCTACAAGGTAAAGCATTATTTCCTCGAGTTTTGTTTTCAACATATTTTCTTGAATCGACTTAGAAAATTTCGATATATCTAAAAGGCTTTCAACAAATCTCTTTATAAATGAATCATACTTGAACGAATAGGTTGAGTACAGTTTTTTGGAATTAGAAGTCTCTAATTTAAATTTTCGCAAAAATTTAAAAACTTCTTCGTCCGAAAAGAAAAATAGAACACTGCGATAATGTTCTGAATCATTAGAGAGCTTCTCTGTCATTAAACAGTGCCCAGATTTCATTAATAGAAATTGAGAATTATCTATTGCATAGGCCGAATTATCAAAAAACACTTCTTTAGTTCCTTCTTGGAGAAAGCTAAAGGTATTTTTATTTAATAAGATTTGTTGTTTCGATATTTCAGTGATGCTTTCATAATCATAAACCTCAACAGATTTAGAAGAACTCAAATTTAATTCGTCTGGTAATGTAATAGTTTTCATTGGGTTCTCTAATTGTCTCTAACGGTCTTGTGTTCGAAACGTATTGTATAAATAAACAAAAACCTCTCGAAAAGCCTGTAATTGCTCTGTTTTGTAAACGTTTTTACCATTAGTTTTTATTTAGTGTAAGTAGGAATTGAGCATCCAAAGCGTTTTCTCCGTTTGAGAAATATAATCACTCATTAAACTGACAGTTCCTTCATCGTTCGCTTCACTTGCCAAGTCTAAGATATTTCTTTCTTTTTTAATTAGAATAGAGAAGTTTTTCACAACAATATTAATTCCTTCAGTCCCATTTGTTACGCTTTTCACTTCCTTAATATTAGATGTATCAAGATAGTCCGTAAATGTGTGTAATGGCTCTCCTTCTAATGTTAATATTCTTTCAGCTATTTCATCCACTTTGATAACAGCATCATTATAAAACTCTTCAAATTTTAAATGTAACTCAAAGAATTCTCTCCCTTTGATATTCCAATGTAGTCCTCTCAAATTTTGATAAAACAGCTGATAGTCGGCCAACAGTTGATTTAACTTTTTATTGAGTTCTTCAGCTTTTATCTTATCTATTCCTATTAAGTTTTTCATTTTAGGTTATTTTTATTTTTGAAATTGGATATCCACAATTTTTTCTGTCTCAAACGATATAAACTATATAGTACTTAAAGTTCCCTCATCACCACTTCTCACAAATTTAAAGGGATTGAACTATTGGTCTAGTTGGGTCGAGCTTCCAAACACTAAATGATCCATCAAATAAACTAGATTCAATTCCTAAACTTGCCAAAGCCAGCATTGCAACTGTACCTGAATAACCAGAGCCACAAGAGCAAATTATTTTTTTAGTTCGCCAATAAGGAATCGTTCTGTCAAATAATTCAGTAATCTCAGAAATTTCAATAAAAAGCCCCGTGTTTTTATCTAAAAGCGAATTATATGCAGCATTAATTGCTCCGGGAATATGACCAGTTCGAAGATCCTCAGATTTTCCGTCATAACCTGCTTTGCCACGTCCATCCAAAACACATGAATTACCTTTTTCAGCTATGAAATCTTCGAGAGTTTTTCTCAAATGATATTTGGGTTTTGGTTCAAATGAACCTTTTGCGATTTTTGTTATTTCTTTAGAAACAGAGAAGCCTTGTTTTTTCCAGTAATTAAAACCTCCATTTAAAACTTGCACATTATTAAAGCCCCAATAACGCATTGCCCACCATATTCTACCAGCGAACATATGATGGTAATTATCATAGAGAATTACTTTATCTTCTTCATTAATACCTAAGTCTATAAAAGATTGCTCAGCTTCTTTAAATGATGATAATTGAGCTAAACTGGGTATAACATCTTTTTCTATAAACTCTTTTCTCCAGTCAAGAAATTTTGCTGTTGGAATGTGTTCGTCTTCATAATCAGAATACAGTGAGGTTGGTTCTGTTCCCCAAATACCTCTTACGTCGAATATTTTAACATTAGGTTCTCCTATAATATTATTTAATTCTTTGGCTGTAATTAACGGTGAGACCAATTTCTCACCGTTAATTATATTTAAATTCTCAATACTCATTTTTAATATGATTAAGTTCTAAATAAGAAAGAAGTGTTATTCTGGTTTATAAACCTCAACTTCTATTTCAATCATAAACTCAGGTAAAGCCAATTCTTTAACACCTAACCAGGTAGATTTTGGATATTGATTTTCCGTATATAATGATTTTCGATATTCTAAATTATTCATAAATGCTGCCATATCTGTTGTATACACGTTTTCAACAATTATATCATCAAATGTACAGCCATAATGTTCTAGCATTTTTTGTATATCTGCATAACAATTTTTCATTTGCTGCGAATAATCGCCTACTGCCGTAGGTTTCCCAGAGGCATCCATACTGACAGCTCCAGAGGCTTTAATATGATTACCAATTTTTATTGCAAATGAATATCCAAATCCATTTTCTACTTCTTTTGATCTTAATTGAAAGTGCTCTGTTTTTTCTGTCTTTTTTCCCATTTGTTTATCGTTTTTATTTTGTGCTGTAACAGACCCAATTGTTAATAACATAATTGCTAAAATTTTCACTGTTTTTTTCATGATTATAGTTTTTATTTAAATGTATTTATATATGCTAATGTATTTTCTTGTATTGATTGCTCAGAAGGATTGAACATTGCACCATAGAAAACATGAAGTTTATCAACGATACAACCACAATATTGAAAGCTTAATTTAAAATCGTTTAATAAGTCGGATACACTAATTGCAGAGGTAGCATCGTAAGATTCCTTTTTACCTCCTGTGGAAACGGCAAAGTGAATTTTTTTACCTTTTATTTTATCTCCACTAGGACCAAAAGCCCATCCGTAGGCAAGTACTTCATCTATATATTTTTTTAATGCGAATGGTGTGCTAAACCAGTGGAACGGAAACTGAAAAATTATTTCGTCATGTGCTGACAGTAAATTTTGTTCATCGGTAATATTAAAATCAAGATTTGGATAGTTGTCATATAATGAGTGGATTATAAAATCATCTGGATACTTTTTTAATTCATTAATCCATGAATTATTTACTTTCGATTCTTCTAAATTTGGATGGGTTATTACTATTAATTTTTTCATCTGTACTGTTTATTTAAATTATAAATACAAATGTATAATCAGTATATAACAGAAAAGTTAATCTATGATAATAAACTAAATTGAATACTTATTTAATAATTAAGCTAAGAATCTCCTTTTGCTATTTCTTTTCTAATCCTACTTAGGCTTTCTTTGGTAATTCCTAAATATGAAGCAATGTGGTAGTTTCTAACATTTTGCTCAATTTCTGCATACGTATTCACGAATTGGATATATTTTTCTTTGGCAGAATAGCTTAATGAAGCGATGGTTCTTTTCTGAAAACTAGCAATAGTATTTTCAAATTTTAACCTGAAGAAGGTTTCTAACTCGGGAAAATTGTTAAACAAAATATCTCTACCGTTTTTTGTCAATTTGATAAGTATTGAATCCTGAATGCACTCAATATTCATAATAGCTTTTCTTCCTTGGAAGTAACCTGGATAATCACTAATCCACCATTCTTTTATTGCAAACTGCAATGTGTGTTCTTTTCCTTGTTCATCAATGAAGAAAGACCTTAAGCACCCAGAATAAATGAAATATTTATTTGAAACAGATTCTCCTTGTTTAATAAGAAGCTCTCCTTTTTTACAATTCACTTTAGTTAAATGGTTTGCAAGCAGGAGTATTTTTTCCTCTGACAAATCTACTTCTTTAAAAATATTATGGATTAATGATTTTTCCATTTTATGCAATTAATGGTAACGCCGCGCTTTGTACGACAGCTGCGTAAGCAGTGCGCGGGTTGCAGCGTTGGGAGCTAATTTTAAGGAAATATAGCAAAATACTTTTAAGGATGTCATGTGAATTGGACTTCCTTATTCTCACATGACATCGTTCGCCAAGTAGTCCGCGCTAGCGGACGTATCCTTGTTGTATTTTGCGGTATTGGGATTAAAATTAGACGTACCACCGAGCGTAGCGACCGATGAACACCCGTAAAATAAAAAGCAACAGTGAATAAATTGTGTTATAGCGTCCTGATATGTTGCGTTGATAGGCTAGCGGCGATTTTGTTAAATAGTCCCTTTAATCTATGTATTGAGCAATCTGACAGAGCGCGGCGATGATGTAACATTTCTAAAATTATGGGAATTGAACGTAGTGAGATGTAGTGATTTTAGTCGCCGCAGGCGAATTGTCTTGTCCTGAAATATGGCTACAGGTTAAAATTGATTTACGCTGTTAATTTATATACCATATTAGGTGTATTATAGTTTAAAGATAAATGTAATCTAATTTCATTGTATAGATTGATTGCATTTTTTGTTGCACGCTTAGCGTGTTTTAAGCTATCAAAGGTTTGGTCGAGATAGAATTCGTCTTTTAAGATTCCGTTTACCCGCTCTGCCATGGCATTTTCGTAGCAATGGTTTTCTTCGGTCATACTGATAGCAATGTTGTTTCTTTTTAGAATTTGGGTGTATACATTACTACAGTATTGTATACCTCTATCGGAATGATGAATAATTCCATCGATGTTTTTAGCTTGGCATAAGGCTTTTTTTAAAGCCCTCACACAGCCTTTTAACTCCAAACTGTCACTTATGTCGTAGCCCACTATTTTGCGGCTGTGCATATCTGTAATGAGTGCTAGATAGCAGAATCCTTTTATGGTTCTAATGTAAGTGATATCACTGACCCAAACTTGATTGGGTTTGGTAACCTCTAGGTCTTTGACTATGTTTTTGTACTTATAGAACCTGTGCAATGAGTTTGTTGTTCTTGAGCTATATTTTTTTCTAAGTGTAAGCATATCGTATTTTCTAAGAATGTTGAACAAGGTATCTCTACCAATTTTTAGATTGGCATTAGAAAACTCAGCGTCTAATGATTTGGTAAGTTTTCTAACACCTTCCCTAGGAAGGGATTTGCGTCTATTCTTGACTATTTCTACAACCTTTTTCTCCATCTCCAAACGCTTGTCTTCTCTACGTTTGTATTTGTAGTAGGCATCACGTTTAAGGTCTAAAGAGTTGCAAACATTAGCTAAAGAAGCAAATCCCTTTGACTTTTTCCTGGCTTTTATCAAGGCTTGATATTTAGCTTTTTTTTTAGTTCTAGAACAGATTTATAACCAAGCTGTTCTGCAGCTACCTCTAGATAGGATTCATCGATTAAAGCATCCATATCCTTTTTCAAGAGCAGTTTTTTAAGCTGTTCAATTTCCTTTTGAAGCTGTTTAATACGAGTTATTTCGTCTTTTGTTTTCACGGTTACTCTGGTGTTCATTAGGTCTTTACGATTGTACTTCTTGATCCATTCGTTAATGGTAGAAGAGTTGATACCATAAGCCTTACCTAATTGATACTTGTTTAGTTTTCCAGTGGTAAGTTCGTCTAAAATTTTGAGTTTAAAAGATTCTGAATAACGTCTAATTACTTTGTCATTTTTGTACATAATTGTAAAAATTATGTAGCCTTTATTCAGGACGGGGCA
>CALBVX010000120.1 GCA_937969515.1 uncultured Croceitalea sp.
TAGGCCGACGCAGAGCCTTCCCAATCTTTGGGTTTCATGTGCGCCGCCAAACACGTAGGGATTAAATCCGATTGAATTTTGGAATCAGCTTCCTTAATTGCCCTAAGCATTTTTAATTCTTCTTCTAGGTTAAGTCCGTAACCACTTTTTATTTCAATTGTGGTAACCCCAGATTTTAAATGATTTTGAGCCCGCTCAATGATTCCATCAACCAGTTCTGCTTGCGTCGCTCTTCGGGTTTTGGTAACCGTGTCCCAAATTCCTCCGCCAGCTTTAGCAATTTCTAAATAAGATTTGCCCGAATTCCGTAGGGCATAATCGTTCGCCCTAGATCCCGCAAAGCAAATATGGGTGTGCGCATCGATTAATCCTGGTATACAAACGCTTTTACCATGAACATGTTCTATTTGAACATCCTCTGATTTTAAATCAGTAAACTTTCCAATACCACTTATTTTTCCATCTGATATTAGGATCCCTGCATTTTCGATAACTAAAAGTGCTTCATCTTCAATTGCTCCTTTTAAGGGAATATTACCCAAGGTGAGTAACTGCGAAAATGGGCCAATTAAGTTTTTTTTCATATCAAAAAGTTTCAAATTCTTTAAGATGTTCGGTATCCCAATTCAAATTATTTTTAGACATAGTATCTTCAACAAGTTGGGTTATATCTTCGTTTTTGATTATTTCGATGGCTACTTCAATGTCATCGGAAAATACGCGGTCTTTGTCAGCAAAGCTGACCTTTGTTCTTACAAATTGATGAATTTTATCCAATAAAACACCAGATTTTAATGGTTTTCTAAATTCGAATGCCTGCGCAGCGGTCAATAATTCAATGGCCAATATTTTTTCAACGTTTTCTAAAACTTGTAAAGCTTTTCGACCACTGATCGAACCCATGCTCACATGATCTTCTTGCCCTAAAGAGGTAGGTATACTGTCTGCACTGGCAGGAAAACATAAACTTTTGTTTTCGCTTGCCAAAGCTGCGGTGGTGTATTGTAAGATCATGTATCCGGAGTTAATTCCGGTATCATCCATTAATAATTTGGGCACTCCCGGACTATTTCCTTCAAGGGCCAAATAAATTCTTCTATCGGATATATTTCCTATCTCAGAAGCAGCGAGGGTGGCATAATCTAAAACCATTGCTATGGGTTGTCCGTGAAAATTACCCCCGCTTATGGTCAATTCATTATTGATAATTACCGGGTTATCGGTGACGGAATTTAATTCGATTTCTATCAATTCTTTGAGATGAAACCAAGTGTTTCTAGAGGCGCCATGTACTTGAGGGATGCAACGCAGCGAGTAAGGGTCTTGAACACGTTCACAATCAATATGATCTTCTAAAATTTCAGATCCTTTGAGTAGCGTTCTGATCCTTCCTGCAACATGTTGATTGCCTTTAAAAGGTCTTAGTTCATGCAATTCTTTAAAAAAGGGTTTTATTGAACCTTGTAAACCTTCTATCATCATGGCCCCTATAATATCTGCGTGTTGTAGACATGAGCTTAACTTTTCAACTACTAGAACTCCATGGGCAAGAATAAACTGTGTTCCATTTATAAGGGCCAAGCCTTCTTTGGGGCCCAATTCTAAAGGTTCAAGACCAGTTTTGATAAAAAGTTCAGAAGTTTCTATTTCATTTCCTTCAAAATAAACTTTTCCTAAGCCGATCAATGGTAAAAACAAATGGGATAAAGGCGCTAAATCCCCAGATGCGCCTACCGAACCCTGTGAGGGAACAACAGGGATTGCATCATTGTCTATATGCCATAAAATTCGTTCCAGGGTTTTCAGTTGTATGCCAGAATAACCCTTTGAAAGAGCATGTATCTTTAATATCAACATGAGTTTGGCCAACTCTTTTGAGATTGGTTTGCCTACACCTACACTATGACTTTTTAAAATATTGGTTTGAAGAATTTTGGTTTCCGATTTAGAAATCTTGGTGGTACAAAGAGGTCCAAAACCGGTATTTATACCATAAACGGGTTCGTTCTTTTCAACGATATCAGCTACGATTTGTGCACTTTTTTTAATTCTTTCTTTTGTATCTGTGGATAGAATTCCCTTGGTCTGGTTTCTTGAAATGGAAAGAACGGTGCTTACCGTCAGTTTTTCTTCACCAAATTGAAATTTGTTCAATTGCTTCATTATTGATTTAGGATTGCTTTTGTTGTTATATAAAAGTAAAAGCTATATTTGATAATTACCAATACTATTTTTAATACTATTTAATAAGTATGAGCTATCAAATTGAATTAAGACACTTTAGTTACTTTTTAGCTGTTGCAGAAGAATTGCATTATAGAAAAGCTGCAGAAAAACTATTTATTTCTCAACCCGGGCTAAGTACCCAAATCAAACAAATGGAGGAAATTTTGAGCGTAAAATTGTTCGAAAGGGATAAAAAGAAGGTAAGTCTCACTGCTGCTGGCACTTTTTTGAAGGGAGAAGTTGAGTTTATCATGAATCATTTGAGTCAAATCAAAAGGCATTTAAAACTTATTGATGAAGGTCATTTGGGTGAAATTCGAATTGGTTTTTTAGGCTCTGCAATGCAAAAGGTAATACCAAACCTGTTATTGAATTTAAAACATAAATCTCCCGAAGTTCATACAAGTTTAGAAGAACTTTCTAACCATGCGCAAATAAATGCTTTACAAAAAGATAAGTTGGATATTGGTTTTGTGCGTTTGGCAAGAGTGCCAAATGGTTTGCAGATCAAACCCGTTTTCGAAGACACCTTTTCTTTGGTGGTGCCCATAGATTTTCATATCGACCAGTCAAATTTTAAGGGAATACACCAAATGGCCGAAGAAGACTTTATTCTATTTTCACAAGATTATAGTTCATTGTATTATGATACGGTTATGGGTATTTGTGAGGATGCTGGTTTTACACCAAAGGTTTCACACAAGTCGGTACATGCCCTTACTATTTTTAAGTTAGTAGAGAATAGGTTGGGAATATCAATTGTACCAACCGCTTTACAGTATGGTTTTAAAATGAACGTGAAGTTTATTGAGCTCAAGAAAATCAAACAAAAAGCGATACTCTCGGTGGCATGGAAAGCTGATAATAGAAACCCAGTATTACGCCAATGCTTAAATTTGTTGTTAAACTAAAAGAACTATGATTTTTGAACTTATCAAAAAAAGGAGAAGTGTTTTTCCGGTTCAGTATAATGACAAACCAATTGCAAAAGAAAGCATAGAAAAATTGCTTGAAGCAGCAAATTGGGCGCCAAATCATAAAAAAACAGAGCCTTGGCGCTTTAAAGTTTTAACGGGTGAATCTAAAGCACGTTTAGGAACGTTTTTAGCCAATAAATATCAAGAAGTTGAATCTAAACCCAAGCAAATAAAGATTAAGAAACTTACGGAAAACCCTAAGAAAGCTGGGGCTATTATTGCTGTCTGTATGCAGCGTGAACCAGATGAGAGTTTGCCTGAATGGGAAGAAATTGCGGCAACTGCCATGGCGGTACAGAATATGTGGTTGGCTGCCACCGAAATGGGTATCGGTAGTTATTGGAGTTCACCCGGACTCATAAAATATATGGACGAGTTCTTTGATTTAAACGAAGGCGAAAAATGCCTAGGCTTTTTCTATCTGGGATATTCCGATGATGAACTAAATGAAGGTACGCGACAACCGATAACTGAAAAGGTGGTCTGGCTCGATTAACTGAAAGTAAATAATTCAGGGCCGTATTCTATGGCTTTCCAGATAAAAATACCTAGGTAGATTACGGCAATTACGAACTTCATAAAAGTTCCTGTTAAAAACCCTAAAAAAGAACCAAAAGCAGCTTTCAAAGCCGTTTTCTGGTCTGCCTTATTGGCCAATTCTCCAACCAAAGCACCAACAAATGGCCAAATGATGATTCCGAAAGGACCTAAAACTGGGAAAAATATGGCGACCAATAACCCCACACCGGTGCCGAACATACCGGCTTTGCTTCCGCCAAACTTTTTTGTACCTACCGCAGGTATTATATAATCTAGAACAAAAACGGCGATTGCCACAACTAGCGTTATACCCAACAACCACCAATCATCTGGTATTGCTTTGGTCAAATAAAGTAAAAGCAGCCCTACCCAACTAATAGGTGGACCGGGAAGCACAGGCAAAAAACTACCCAAAATACCAACGAGCATTAAAATAAAACCTA
>CALBVX010000121.1 GCA_937969515.1 uncultured Croceitalea sp.
AAAAAGTTTATCATCCCAATCCACTTTAAATTTTAGTAAGACGTTACTATATCCATAATACCATTTTCCATTTTTATTTCGGTAGTCTACGCGGTAAGCAACTTCGGTTGGCCAAACATCAACCTTCGCAGGTTTCTTTCTGACAAACAAGCGGGCAGCCAATTCCCTGTTGGTAATATTAAGATTGTAAACGGCACTAGTCAGTGTCTTATTCTCTGCGTCTATGTATAATTTGCCTTGGTATAATGGTTCTTTAATATTTTTTAGTTGACTGAAATTAATAATGTATATCAACCTATCATTAACTCTAGTAGAACTATCAAAAGTAAAGTTGTAATCATCAATGGACTCATTGGTGAAAATATACTCTGGATATTTCATAATATCCACATATAATGTATTAAAAGGTCCACCCTGAAGTTTTAAGGCAACAGTATCTAACTTACTATAATCCGTACTCTTTCTTGCCCTATAAAGCTCTACGGCATCTTTTTTGTCCGAAGAATAAGGAGTTTTGTATATGTTGACAACGGCTTCTGATAGTGAAACATTCTTTTTTCTTTTCTTTATTGTTTCTCGGTAGAAGGCCGTCATTAAAGTGGGGTCTTCAAAATAGTTTTCACCTTTTTTGTTCAAGGTTTCTCGAAATAGGGCTTTTGCATCTTTCGGAGAATTGATATCTACCTCTGATAATTGAAGAGCCGATGTTTTTAAACTGATTTTATTTTTATCGGATTTTAAATCGGAGAGCGCTATTTTTTTTGTGGTATATCCAATAAAAGAAAAAAGAACGGTACCACTGCTAACAGATGTTGGTACTTTAAGAAGAAAATTACCTTCGGTATTCGTAATGGTACTAATATTAGTGCCATCAACAGTTATTGTGGCAAATACCAAGGGGTTGTTATTGTCAGCGTCAATTACTTCACCTTCGTATTGTCTAAAATTGGTACTATCTTGAAAAGCGAACAGATAAGGTGAGATACTCAAAAAAAAGAGAATAAAAAGCCCTTTTCTTATTCCTTGCCGTTTTTGTGTAAGAAGTATGGTTTTCATAAGCTGTGTTTTTTGATGTAATTACATATCTAAGTTAATGATTTTAAAGAAGATATGAATGACATGTTTGTTAATATAAAAGTATTGGATTTTAAAGCTGTTATAGTCTCTCTTTGTAGGGTTTAATTACTCTTCCCGATATAAAAAAAATTCAGTCTTCCATTTTCCTGACCAGTTAGGTTTGGTATTGTCTGGGTAATATTCATCAAAAAGCGTTAAAATAATCGTGCTGTCATTTTTTGTTTCATATCGATACAGTTGCTTTCCTCCTTCAAAACCAGGTACTTTTGCAATTTGAGCAATAGTGGTGAAAGTCGAGTCGGTACTCTCATGAATTCCAGAATTGAAGACTATAGATTGAAATCCTGCAATGGTCTCTTCAGCAGTTGGCGCGCTAAGGGTTTTAAAAGGTATACGTTTTTCTCTGGGTGACCATGCGATGCTATAATGACTATCTGTAATTAACAAGAGTCCTTTACTATTTGGTACCAAGAGTAGTGTTGTGTCTTTAGCTATCCACTTCACTTTATCTATGCGCCATGAACCAATTAATTTGTTTTTTACTTCTTCTCTTTTTTCTTGCTTATGAGCGCAGCCATATATTGTTGATAGTATGATTATCATACCAATTACCGATTCCAAGCTATAATTGTTTCTAAGTTTCATATTGTTCAAGACTTTTGAACAAGAAAGAATGATTATTTATAAAATGTGTAAATGCGTGTAAACCTTTACAAGTTTATGATGCGTGCTGCGGTTGTAGGTATTGTGACGGGTTTAGGCCTTCAAACTTCTTAAATGCTTTATAAAATGAAGCTCGGTTGTTAAAACCGACATCATAAGCGATTTGAGTGACAGTGGAGTTATCGTTGGCGTTTACCAATAGTTTTTTTGCTTCTTCAATACGGTATTTATTGACAAAGTCGAAAAAGGAAAGATTGAAATATTGATTAATAATTTGTGAAGTATGGTTTCTTGATAGGTTTAAAGATGAGGCCAGGTCATTTAAACGGAGTTCATTATTTAGGTAGGGCCTTTCGTTTTTCATAATACTTTCTAGTTTGTTTTTTAATTCTATAGCAAGAGCATCTGAAAGACCCGTTTTTTTGTATTTGATAAAAGGTATAATTTCTTTGATAGACTTACCTTCAAAAATTTTGGGCTGAAAGAAAACAAAAAAGGTGACTATTGAAATAAAGAAGACAATGGCAATGTCAACGAAATAATCATATTTGGGGTGCATCAATTCAAACCTTACCAAAAAGATGTACAGGAAAAATGCTATTACAAATCCGAAATACCCGCCAGTTAAGTAGGTAAGCCATCGATTTTCTTTAAAACCTGGTCTTTTACCTAAGCCAAACTGATTTAAAATTAAAAACCCATAGAAGAACATTATTATAATTTCAAGCCATATGTAGTTGGCATCGATCCATGATACTTTATAAAAAGAACCTTGTTGAAATACAGTTAATTTTTCAGAAGCATTAAGTATATAAAAGGGTGAAATAAGCGCTACTGTGACTAAAATAGGCATTAAGAAGAAAAGGTCTTTAAGCTTTAATTTTGAGCCTTTGAGTATTCTTCTTATATAGATATAAATTAATGGCCCATAAGCAATCCATAATGGAAAATTACTAAAAGTTAAATGTATGGTATTCCCGATGTATAAATGACCAGACCATTTTAGACAATTTAGAATTAACTCAAAAGAAAAGAGAATGATGAAGACCGAAAATAATCGATTTGCCCATCGGTCTCCCCGTTTTTTGAAAAAGAACACTGCACTCAGAAAGACTCCCAGTATTGAAAAACAAAGAAATAGTATAATATACCAGCTCATATTAAATCTGAAAATTCAAAAGTAGTAAGCTTCATTTTTTTAATGTCTCTTTTTGTAGGGACATAGTTATTTCTACATTTTATCCTTAAAATTTTACCGAACACATAAGATAACTTAAAAAGCCCAAACTACTTTTATATATTTGGCGAGAACACTATGAGAACACTAGTATTAGTTTTAGCTATATTTTTAGCATTCAATTTTGGTCATTCCCAGATTGAAAAGGATAAGGTCCTCCATTTTGCAGGAGGTGCTTTATTTGGGCTCGCGGGAGCTGGAATCGCAAAAGAAATTTCAAACGGAGATCGCACATGGACATTTGTTGGCGCAGTTGGAGGTGCCTTACTTGTGGGATTAGGTAAAGAGGCCATTGATTCAGGACAGGATGGCAATAGTTGGGATAATGGTGACGTATTGGCAACCGCATTAGGAGGATTTGCAGTTGGTTTGACAATTGATGTTTTTACAAAGAAGAAAACAAAAAAACAAAGTAAAATAACAACTCTTTACTACCCAAGAGACATTAATTTCCTCTATAAAAAAAGTCTACCAACCCTAACAGAATTGCAATTTTCAACCTCAATATTGTATACGGAATAAGTTTAGATTAAACCTCTAGCCTTAATTTCCAAGTACTTATTAATGGTATTTATCGTTAGGTTTTCGGGTTTTGTGAGAATGGTTTGTATACCATACTTTCTAAGTTCATTTACAATAAGTTTTTTCTCGTAAATAAATTTTTCGGCAATGGTCTGTTCGAATATCTGCTGCGTACTTTCTGCTTTTTTGTCCGCAAATTCGAGAAGCTCGGTGTTCTCAAAGAAGATAACCACCAACAAATGTTGTTTCGATATGGCTTGCAAATAGGCTAACTGCCTGTTTAATGCATCCAAGGTTTCAAAATTGGTATATAATAATATAAGACTGCGTTGATTTAGGTTTCTCTTTATATCTATATATAACCTACTAAAATCACTCTCTACAAAATTGGTTTCTAAATTGTATAGTGTTTCTAAAATGAGATTCATTTGAGAACTTCTACGTTCGGCAGCCACCCTATTTTCTATGGAATTGCTAAAGGAAAACATACCGGCTTTATCGTTTTTTTTAAGCGCTATATTGCTAATGACCAGTGAAGCATTAATCGCATAATCTAAAAGGCTTAATTCGTCAAAAGGCATTTTCATAACCCTGCCTTTATCGATTACGGAATAGATGGGTTGTGATTTTTCATCTTGAAACTGGTTTACCATCAACTGGCCTTTTTTTGCAGTCGCTTTCCAATTAATGTTCCTAATATCGTCTCCTTGAATGTAATCTTTAATTTGTTCAAACTCCATGGTATGGCCAATACGTCTAATCTTCTTCAATCCATATTCAAAAAGACGATTGGTAAATGCTATCAAATCATATTTGCGCAGTTGCAAAAATGAGGGATAGACAGGAATTTCTTTACTAGTGTCAAAAGTAAATTTCTTGCTTAGAAGCCCTAGAGGTGAACTTGCAAAAACATTTAGACTACCGAAGGAATATACACCTCTTTCTGTAGGTCGAACTTTGTAGCTGTAGCTTTTGGCCGACCCACTCTTGATTTCACTATTTAACCCAAAGTCACGTTTTTGAAATTGAAAGGGAAGCTCATCGATAAGTGTTGCGGTAATTTTGAACAAGTACTTATTCGCTAGTTTAATTTCTATTGGATTATCATCTCCATTAGAAAGTTTATCGGGTAATATACGTTCGGCATGTATATTTCCTTTTGACAAAAAAAGCAATAAAAAATCAACAACGATTAGAAGAATAAAGACAAAAAACAAGATTCGAATGGCACTGAGTACGTTTTGAAAAATGAAGGATAGCAAGAAGCCCAATATTAGTGCTGTCAGCACCATAAAAAACCTTCGTTTTAAATAAATACTTTTAAATGCTCTTTTCAATCTATCTTGGTATTTCTATGGTTTCTATTAATTGTTGAACAACTTTTTGGGCAGTAAAACCTTCCATTTCACGTTCAGGGGTTAAAATAATACGATGCGAAAGTATTGGGCCGGCCACTTTTTTAATATCGTCGGGGGTTATAAAATCTCTTCCGCTTATGGCCGCTAGTGCCTTAGAGGCATCCATTATAGCTATTGAAGCCCTAGGCGAGGCACCTAAATACAAATTGGCATTGGTACGTGTGCTATTTACGATAGATGCAATGTATTTTAATAGATTGTCTTCTACGATTATCTCTTTAATAACATCTTGATATTCCGCAATTTGTTTTGCTGAAAGTACAGATTTAATTAGTCCTTCAATATTTTTGTTTTTGTGTTCATGTTTATTCTCTAAGATCTGCACTTCTTCTTCAAGAGAGGGGTAGTCCACGTTAATTTTAAAAAGAAAACGGTCTAATTGTGCTTCTGGCAGTCTATATGTACCTTCTTGCTCTACCGGGTTTTGAGTGGCGAACACTAAAAACGGTGGCTGCATATCGTATTCTTGACCATCTATGGTAATTTGTCTTTCTGCCATTGCCTCAAACAAGGCAGCCTGAGTTTTAGCCGGTGCACGGTTAATTTCATCAATTAAAATAATGTTTGAGAAAATGGGGCCTTTTTTAAACTCGAATTCAGAGGTTTTCACATTAAAAATGGAAGTTCCTAAAATGTCACTGGGCATTAGGTCGGGGGTGAACTGAATTCGGCTAAAATCTACATTCATCGTTTTTGCCAATAATTTTGCCGTAACGGTTTTAGCGACTCCAGGGACTCCCTCTATTAAAGAGTGGCCGTTTGCCAAAATGGATATGATAAGCAATTCAATCATATCTTTTTGACCAATAATTACTTTGCCCAACTCACTTTTTACTTTAGCTACCGCTTCTTGTAATTTAGTAAGGTCCACTCTTGAATTAAATTCTAATGAGTTGTCGTTTTGTGTTTTATCTTCCATATTATTTCTTGAATGCGGTTATTTTTTTTGTTAGCATTATTGCGTCTTGTTCGTTATGTACGGTTTTGTTTTTTAATTGTAGTATAAGCTCTAACAACTCTTTTACTTCTTCAATAGATTTACCGGATTTCGACGCTAGTTGTTGAATCGTTTTTTCATTCAAAGTAGAAGTATCAATAAAATACCGATTACGTAGATCGGCCAAAAAGTAGTTCAGCTTTTTTTGAATGAGATTGGTATAATCTTTATTTTGATGGTAAAGTGTACCTACTGTTCGGGCAAATTCTACAGAAGAATTTTCTAATGGTTTTATTACCGGGATAATGCGTTGCTCTCGTTTTGCTTTAAAAATCACAAATAGTGGCAGCCCAACCATGGTTAAGTAGTAAGCCCATTTTAAAGCGGTTTGGTTTAAAACGAATCGCATGGGTGAATCGATAACTACCCGTCCTGATTTTTTATAATCATCCCAATACAACGGACTATCATCTAAATAGGAAAAAGTGTTTGCTACATAATCTTTATTATCCTTTAAAAGGTAATAATTAGAATAGGCCTCTGGAGTAGTATGAATGAAAAAAGAACCCTCACCAAATTGTGTCTTAACAAAATTAGGCACCGTTAAGATTTTTTTTTTGTTTGAAGTAATACCATTTTCTTCAACAAACTCAAGGTGACCAAGAACTTTGGTGTTTGCCGTATCAACTGAGGTGAAATATGCTTTAGAGGCTCCCCTTGAAAAATTGAATTTTGAATGATTAAGTTTTTTATGGGAAAGACTTACAATAACGGTATCCTCTTTAAACGAATATGCAGTGTTCAATTCAATGTTTAAGGTGTCTTTTAAAAAATAACTTACCGAGGACGCAGCAATAAAAACATTATTACCTTTTTGTACGTAATCAAGTAACCTATTTGTTTCTTGTTTATCTAGCTGTATATTATTATTGATTAGCAGGTAGTTTGATTTTATGGTCGTATCTCTTTTAATCATAAAATCATAAATACTTTCTTTTACTGTTTCGACTTCACTGTTAGCGAATAGTCGTGGTAGTTCATTATAAAGTACATAACAACCAAAAGGTATTTTGGATTGTGATGTATACGAAGGCCTCCAATTGATAGGTTTTGGACGTACTACTTCTGTTACTATGATACTTACTAGTACCACAGCTAGAATTATTAGTACGATTTTTGATCTCTTATCCACCCTAATTTGGGATTAAATTATTTAATGCTGCAAACCTTGTTTCAGCTGTTTCATACTTTGGTCTATCTATGGGTTGTTCACCGTACCAGATATAATCGTATAAATAAGCTACTTCTTTAAAACCAGATTGCAACTTTTGCTGCTTGATTTCATTTTGATAATCGGTATTGGTCTTATCAAAATGCCATTCAATAATGTCGTTTTGAGATAATTTTTTTAGAATCTTTAGAAAATGATATCTAACCGCCAATCTATAGTCCTTTTCATTTATAGCCGCTGCAAGTAATGTATCTAGGTCTAAACTTTCTATATGTTGTTCTGCCAAGTCAATATCAAAAATGGTTTTTGCCTTTCTCGTGAAAATAGAGTTGAATTTTTCATTCACCAGTACTCTTACAAGCAAATAAATAACCAGACCACCCATCAAAAAGTAAACAATATACTCTAACAGTTTAAGGGCTTCAGGCGAAAGGTTTATTCCAAAAATATCACTTAAGCCTCTACCTATCCATCTTAAAAATCGGCTTAGAAGATTTTGCGATTCTCCAGTTTTAATATCATAATTAAAGTCTTCACCATTATATTTTTTATTTAAATCATCAAAACTTCGCTCATGGACAGTGGATATAGAATCTATAGTAACAATAGAATCTTTAGCTTCTTGAGAAAAAGCGAAAGCCCCTAGGAATAAAAAAATAAAGAGGGTGGTATAAATTTTCACTATTCGCTTTTTCC
>CALBVX010000122.1 GCA_937969515.1 uncultured Croceitalea sp.
GAGTTGAGAAAGTTCTTCCACAGAGTGCTTTTTAAAGAAGTCTATGTCTGCTTTTGAGGTGGTGGCTTCATCAGCTAAGGCCTTTGCACCATTTTCGCAATACTCTGCAATTTTTGAAGGTTTTTCAGGGTCTGGCCAGGCGCAACTAGGGCAATCGAAGCCGTCTTTTTGGTTCATTTCCAACAAGCCCTTCATTGACCTTACTATTCCCATTTCCTTAAAACCATGGCGTAATGCTTCCTTTACACCCAATAAACCTGCGGCATGGTTGACAGGTTCTCTTAATTCAAGCCCCGTGAAGGCTATTTTGCCGGTATAAGAAACCTTTCTCTTACTATCTTTTCTCATAGGGAGGCGAATTTAAGCTTCAGGCGATTTTGGATTAGGGTAATTATCGGATTGATCTTCTAGTCTATTATCTAAACATGCAAAATCCTTTTCTAAAAGTATAAAGAGAGTTTTGTTCTTAGTCAGTTCTTGTATATTTTCAAAACCAACTTCATTTGTATTGTACCAATCGTGGCCAATGTTGTAGGGCAGATAACATATGATTTTATTATCGTGAAAGCTTACACTTTGGGTATCATGCTTTTTTGACAATTCAACTGCATAAACAAAGTCTTGATTTAAAAATTCGGTTTTATCTTCTATATGCCCTGTACTACAAAGTCTTTGTACTTCAGATTTGGTTAATCTAAACCGTATTGTATTTCCTTTAATTCTAATTTTCATTTCAAAAAAAATGGCTTACCACTAAAATTATGGGATTAAACCATAACAATCTATGAGTTCACATCATTTTTTATGTATTACCACTGTTTCAGTATACTTTTATCTTGTTACTAATTAAGAAAGTAAATTTTTTCATTTTCATATAGTGTTCTCGTAAAAGGGTTTTGCCAACTGGTGAAGCCCTTTTTTAGTTGGTAGAATTTACGAACGAGTTAAAAGATTATTTTAGATAAATTATAGCCTGAATAGAAGTCGAATCCACTTTTTTATTTTAAAAGTAAAAGCTTTACTATCTTTGTAGTGTTGTGTTGGGCTTTAATTCGATACACAGAATTAAAGCTAGGTATTGCATTAATTTGCAAACCAATGAAAGGCTTTCCTTTTGGGAGGCTTTTTTTGTGTTTAAAACTTGGTGTGAATTACATGATGCACTAAAGAAGCAGCGAGTTTTGCGGTTTGCCCATCCCTGTCATATTTAGGATTCATCTCAGCCATGTCAGTACTGATTACCTTTTTGGAGGCTAAGATTATTTTTAAACAGGCCATCACAACATTAGGCTCGAAGCCCATAGGAGATGCTGCGCTAACTCCCGGAGCATAAGCTGAAGAAAAGCCATCTAAATCAATGGTGACATAAACTTTGTCAACGGTATCAATAAAGATTTGCAGTTGTTTTAGTATAGCCTTTAAATTAAATAGAGCGAACTTGTTTCTTAGCACATAATCAACTTTGAATTCTTTGGCAGTTTTAAAAAGTTGGGCATCATTCGCATCTTTTCGAATTCCCAAACAAAAGTATTTGAATGTAGTATTCTCTTTTGCTATTTGATAAAAAGGAGTGCCAGAATTACTTCCGTCAAGGTTTGCACGCAAATCAAAATGCGCATCAAAATTTATAATTCCAATAGTATGGTTCTTATTTTTTGAAGCTAGGTGCTTTTTAATACCATTGTATTGACCATAAGCAATATCATGTCCGCCACCTAGGAGAATAGGAAAGGTATTTTTTTGCAGTAAGGCAAAAACTTGCTCTGAGAGTAGTTCTTGGGCTTTTTCCAAATCAGTATCAAAACAAACAATATCTCCAACATCAAAAACATGCTCAGTATTGGATAAGTGATTGGGCATTTTGGACAATACCTTTCGTATTGCATTTGGACCTTCTTTTGCGCCGACCCTTCCCTGATTTCTTTTTACCCCCTCATCGCAGGAATAACCTAAAATCGCAATAGCTTTTTCTTCGGCTTTTGGCAATGATGAAACCGATATTAACTTCACTTTTTCATGTAAATAAAGCTCTTGGTTGGAAACCCTTCCTGTCCAATTATCTGGTTGTGGATTTTGATATGCCATAGCTTTAAAAAAGATTTTCTAGTAAATCCTCATTTACCAAATTAGGTAAGGTAATTTTTAGTTCAGGTGTGCGTTCCATTTCACGTTTAATGGCAAATATGGCCTCCTCATTACGGGCCCAGCTTCTGCGGGAAATACCATTATTGACGTCGTAAAAAAGCATGCTCTTTAATCTTTTGCTTGCCTCTTTTGAGCCATCTAATAACATTCCAAATCCGCCATTTATTACTTCTCCCCAGCCTACACCGCCACCATTGTGTATGGATACCCAGGTGGCGCCTCTAAAGCTATCACCAATGACATTGTGTATCGCCATATCTGCGGTAAACTTACTGCCATCGTAAATATTGCTAGTTTCTCTAAACGGGGAGTCGGTGCCGCTAACATCATGATGGTCACGCCCTAAAACTACTGGAGCAGAAATTTTACCGTTTTCAATAGCTTGGTTAAAAGCTTCGGCAATTTTTATTCGGCCCTCTGCATCCGCATATAAAATTCGTGCTTGTGAACCTACTACCAGCTTATTTTGTTCGGCTTCCCTTATCCAAGTAATGTTATCCTGCATTTGCTGCTGAATTTCTATAGGAGCATTTGCTTTAATTTCTTCCATTACTTTGAGGGCTATAGCATCAGTTTTTTGCAAATCTTCAGGATTTCCCGAGGTGCAAACCCAACGGAACGGACCGAACCCAAAATCGAAACACATAGGACCTAAAATATCTTGAACATAAGATGGATACTTGAAATCGATATTGTTTTTGGCCATTACATCGCCGCCAGCTCTTGAAGATTCTAAAAGAAAAGCATTGCCGTAATCAAAAAAATAGGTGCCCTTTTCACTATGTCTGTTGATTGCGTTTACCTGCCTGCGTAAAGAAGCCTGTACTTTCTCTTTATAAACTTCCGGGTTTTCTACCATCATTTGATTAGCTTCTTCAAAAGAGAGTTCAACCGGATAATAACCCCCAGCCCATGGGTTGTGCAATGATGTTTGATCGGATCCTAGATGAACATAAATATCTTCTTCATAAAATTGCTCCCAAACCTCTACTACATTACCAATAAAAGCGATAGAAACAACCTCATTTTTATGAATTGCCGTTCGGGTTCTTTTAACTAGTTCGTCTATGTCGGATATGAGTTCATCTACCCATCCTTGCTCGTGTCTTTTGGTTGCAGCCGCAGGATTTACTTCTGCACAAACCGTTATGCATCCTGCTATGTTTCCTGCTTTTGGCTGTGCTCCGCTCATACCTCCCAATCCTGCCGTCAAGAAAACCTTTCCGTTAGAGGAATCCCCTTGGTCCAACACTTTTCTAAAAGCGTTCATTACGGTAATTGCAGTTCCGTGAACGATACCTTGTGGCCCAATATACATGTATGAGCCGGCTGTCATTTGGCCATATTGGGTAACACCTAGGGCATTATATTTTTCCCAATCGTCAGGTTTTGAGTAATTGGGAATCATCATACCGTTCGTTACTACTACTCTTGGCGCCTCTTTTGATGAGGGAAAAAGCCCCATCGGATGACCAGAATACATATGCAAAGTTTGTTCACTAGTCATTTCTGCAAGGTATTTCATGGTCAAAAGATATTGCGCCCAGTTTTGAAAAACACCGCCATTTCCGCCATAGGTAATTAATTCCTCAGGATGCTGGGCAACAGCAGGGTCTAGATTATTCTGAATCATCAGCATAATTGCTGCTCCCTCGTTTGTATGAGCTGGGTATTCATTCAATGGCCTTGCATAAATCGTATAATCTGGCTTAAAACGATGCATGTAAATTCTACCAAATTCTTTTAATTCTTGTGCAAATTCTATTGCTAATTCTTGGTGCCAGGTCTTAGGAAAATAACGCAGTGCATTTTTAATGGCCAGTTTTTTTTCTTCTACTGATAAAATCTCTTTTCGCTTGGGTGCGGGATTTGCATTTTTAGGATAAACTTTCTTTTCAGGAAGTTGTTTAGGGATTCCTTGAAGAATGGCCTCCTTAAATGAAAGTATTTTTGATTTATTCATTTTATATCAATTTCTGACTGTACTCAAACTTGAGTTCAATTTTTTTTGTTAAACTTCGACAGGCTCAGTTTGACAAGTTTTTAAATTCTATTTTACCTAATACCTACTGTTTCACCCCATTTTTCCAGACGCCATTGGGTTTTAGTTGCCCTTGGTGGTAGGTTATTTCTTGATAATCATCCGTAGGGAAACTTATAAAATCGGCAACTTTTCCTTTTTCTAAAGTCCCTCTATCATCTAATTCTAAAGCCGCTGCCGCTCTAAAGGTGATTCCTGCTAAAACTTCGGCATTTGAGAGTTTTTCAAAAGTTCCAAGAATAGCTGCTTGACTCAATAAATCGCCCATTGGGGCAGAGCCAGGATTGTGGTCGCTGGCAATGGCTAAAGCCCCACCGGCATCAAGAATTTTACGTGCAGGAGTAAAATCACAACCTAGACCTAGAGATGCCCCAGGAAGCGCTACAGCAATGGTGTTGCTTTTTGCCAATAATTCAATCTCTTTTTGAGTGCTCGCTTCCAAATGGTCAG
>CALBVX010000123.1 GCA_937969515.1 uncultured Croceitalea sp.
ATAGCGGTCTTTTTTTGTTTTTACTTGTAGAAGTAATTGAAATTTTTTTAAATTTCAATTTTTGAACATAAGATTAATTTTCACGTTTTTTTAATAGACTTTCTAAATAAAGTATTTTTTTTCACCACAACCACCTTAAGGTTAAACGTCATCATATAAAATGTATAAGCAATAATGGGAAAACAGCCAATAGGTGTATTTGATTCGGGTATTGGAGGTACTTCAATACTGAGGGAAATTGTAAAGCTACTTCCCAGTGAAGATTTTATTTATTTGGCAGATAGTGCCAACGCTCCCTATGGTCAAAAATCTTCAGAAACGATTATAGATTTATGTAAAAAGAATGTAGAATTTCTTTTGGAGAAAGATTGTAAACTTATTGTTGTGGCTTGTAATACGGCGACAACGAATGCTATATCAATTTTACGGGAAACGTATGATGTTCCATTTATAGGTATAGAACCTGCTATAAAACCAGCTGCGCTTCAGACCCAGACCAAAAAGGTTGGCGTTCTTGCCACTAAAGGTACCTTGTCAAGTGCTTTGTTCAACAGTACCTCTAAGTTATATGCGTCAGGTATAAAAGTCTTTGAACAAGAGGGAACGGGATTAGTAAAATTAATTGAGTCGGGACTTGCAAAATCAAATGAGGTGAGAAACTTATTAGAACAGTTTCTAAGACCAATGCTGAAAGAGGGGATAGATTGTTTGGTGTTAGGCTGTACGCACTATCCATACCTGATTCCGGCCTTAAAAGAAATTTTGCCAAACAATGTCAAGATAGTTGATTCTGGGCTGGCAGTGGCCCAACAAACCAAATCAGTCTTAAAAAAAAATGGTTTGCTCAATGATGATTCAACATTGGCACCTAAGAACATTTTTTATTCCAATACGAATCTAGCAGTATTGAAAGAACTTGTAAATAATAGTGGTGTAGAAGTGAGCTACCTAGATTTTTAGCTTCTTTTTTCATAGCTTAGGTAGGTAAAATCATATTTATGCCGTTCATCTTGAGCATGATATTCCTCTTTTACTAAAACCCATTCATCAAGATTAATTTCTGGGAAAAAAGTATCGGCTTGAACCTCGGCGTGAACTCTTGTTAATTCGATATGGGTGGCATATTTCAGTGCTTGTCTATAGATTTCGCCTCCACCTATAATAAAGGCCTGGTCATCTTCTGAGGTGAGCGCAATTGCCGATGCTATTGAATTCACCACTGTACATTCAAACTTTGGCTTGTACTCTTTTGATCTTGTAATTACAATATGTTCTCTATTAGGCAGGGCCTTAGGAAAACTTTCTAAAGTTTTTCTACCCATAATAATTTTGTGCCCTGTGGTGAGGGCTTTGAATCTCTTAAAATCATCTGGCAAATGCCAAGGTAAGTCGTTATTTATACCCAATGCATTGTTTTCAGCGGCAGCAGCAATAATAATAAGTTTGTTCAATCTTCTTTTTTTTTATTGAAATTGGATAATGGGAAATCCGACTCTATTTCTTTTTGTATTTCGGCAATTTTGGCCTTTTGCTTGGCTACTAGTTTTTCTCGTTGTTTTCTCTCCCAAGCGACCCCCATAAATTTATGGGTAACAAATACGTTGAATGCGTGCATAACAAAAAGAAAACCCCAAAAAGAAATTGCCCAGATATACCAATCATAGGCTTCCCATTGTTTAAAAATCTTATTGATCAAAACAATAAAGACACTACCGATTAGAAAGACAACGAAATGCGAAAACAGCCGTTTCTTTTGTTTTATGCGTTTTTGGGCATTTTCTAGCAATTCATGCTGTTCAATAGCAACATCTGATTTTTGGGTATTCTTTGAAAACATCTTTGCCTATCTTTAATGACAAAGATAACCGATTTAAGATTTTAAAGATTTAAGATGGAACAAATCAGAAAACAGTTTCCGGTATTAAACCATTCTATTTATTCAAATACAGCGGCCTCGGGCCTATTGTACGATGATTTGTTAGAATGGAGGCAGGGTCACGATTTAGACTACTTGATTGGAGGTAGCGAGATGAAGCAAAACTCTAATAGAATGCATTCGGAAACCAGAAGAGTTGTAGGAGAATTTTTCAACTGTAACCCAGAAAATGTGGCACTAGTACCAAATTTCACTATTGGTTTGAACTTTTTGGTTGAAGGCTTGGATAAGAAAGAGAAAGTGCTTCTTATAGAAGGCGATTATCCATCTCTAAATTGGCCTTTTGAGAGTAGAGGGTTTGCTATTGAATATCTTGCGGTTTCTGAAAATTTAGAAGAATGTATTTATGATACCATAAAGGCCAATGGAATCACCGTTTTGGCTCTAAGTGTTGTGCAATGGTTAAATGGAATTATGGTCGATTTGACTTTCTTGAAAAAGTTAAAGACCCAGTTTAAAGATTTATTGATTATTTCAGATGGAACCCAATTTTTAGGAACAAGAAGTTTTGATTTTTTAGAATCTGGAATTGATATTATTGGAGCAAGTGCCTATAAATGGCTGCTGTCGGGGTACGGAAATGGCTTGCTTTTGATCAAGGAAGAGGTGAAAGAGCGTTTTAAGCTAGTGGCTAAGGGATTTGGTTCTGGTAGAAACGCCTTGGAAAATAATCATAAAAGAACATTTTGCAAGCATTTAGAACCTGGTCACTTAGATTCCTTAAGTTTTGGAAGCCTTCAATTTTCATTAGAATTTCTAAGTAAGATTGGGCTCAAAAAAATAGCGGAACAGAACAATAAATTAAGCGATAAAGCCCGAAATGAGTTTAACGAGTTTGGTTTATTGGATGATATAGTGGTGAAAAGAAATACGCATAGTACTATTTTCAATATAAAAGCGAATCAAAGAGTGTTCAATAAACTTTTAGAACACAATGTGGTTTGCGTACAACGCGGAGACGGAATTCGAATTAGCTTTCACTTTTACAATACCCTTGATGAAGTAGATGAAATTGTAAAAATCCTAAAATCGTAATATTTGAATTACTTTTTTGAATAAAATAACAGGTTAAATTTATCAAAGTGAACAACGCATGAAGCTAATTTTATCAAATTGATAAATCGCATCTAACCTGTTGACTTTTAGTTGTTTTATGTATTGCTTTGCACTATAATTAAATGAAAAAACAATAGTATCATGGCTATAAAAAAGCAATATTTAAAAAGCAAACCGGTTTGTAAAGTTACTTTTACGGTACCTGCGGACAACGCAAAAAAAGTAGCTGTTGTTGGTGATTTCAATAATTGGAACCCAAAAGGCAGCACACTTAGAAAATTAAAGAACGGAACCTTTAAAGGTACAATTGAGCTACCAAAAGAAAATACTTATGAATTCCGTTATCTAGTAGATAGTAACTACATTAATGATAATGAAGCGGACCGTTATCAATGGAACGACTACGCTGGTACTGAAAATGCAGTTTTAGAAGTATAATATCTTTAACTTAGAAAGAACAAAAACCCATGCCTTGGCATGGGTTTTTTATTTTATCATGAGGTGTTTACTTTTCTACACTTACACCTTTCCAAAAAGCGACTCTACCTTTAATTTGTTTGGCCAATTCACTTGTTTCTGGGTAGTACCAAGCGGCATCGGTATTCACTTTGCCATCGACCTCAATGGAATAATATGAGGCCATGCCTTTCCAAGGGCAGTTGGTATGCGTATCACTTGTTTTAAAATATTCTTTTTTGATACTCTCAGCAGGAAAGTAATGGTTGTTTTCGATAACCAAGGTATCATCACTTTCCGCAATTACGGTATTCTTCCAGATTGCTTTCATTATATTTTCTTTTTAAAGATGTAATTTTTATAAAATTCATGTTCATCACTAAATTGATTTTCAATCTGAAGGCCTGCTTCATTTGCTAACCACGTTACTACCTCGTCATCATATTTTTGTGAGATTTCGGTATGAATTGTTTCCCAAGCTTTAAAATTGACTTCTAAATCAAGTGATTTGATATACACCGTTTGCTTTTCTTTAGATACCAAATAGCTTTTTGCCGTACCCGTTTCAGGGTCGTAAACCTCCCAATGCAGAAATTTATCCAAATCAAAATTCCCGTTCATTTCAGTATTGATTCGGGTCAGTACATTTTTATTGAACGCCTCTGTAATACCAGTTTTATCATTATAGGCATCTAAAATGGTTTGCGGGTTTTTCTTTTGGTCAAAGCCCATAAAAATCAAATCATCATCATTGAGCACTTCTTGCATACTCTTTAGAAAAGAAATGGCCTGAGGATGCAACAAATTACCGATGTTGGATCCTAAAAACAGAATTACCTTTCGTTTGGCATGACTTTCACCAATATTGGCGAGCGTTTCAAAATAAGTGCCTTGTAGGGTGTTTATTTCTACATTTGGCAATTCTTTTGTTACGGAAGCCTCAAGTTGGTCTAGGGCATTCTGACTGATATCGATAGGCCTGTAATCAAAATCAATATCTTTTTCAGAAAAATGCCTTAACAGAATTTTAGTTTTTTTACCATCTCCTGCGCCCAACTCAAATAAACTAAAGGGCTCTTTGTCAATATTAAAAATGGAAGCTATTTTTTCTTTATGACGGTCTAGAATACTAAACTCACTATCAGTAAGATAATATTCTGGCATCGCCATGATATCTTGAAATAGCTTATCACCAATTTCATCATAAAAATATTTTGAGGATAAATACTTTGGTTGGGCTGTTAGGCCATCATAGACTTCTTGCTCAAAAGCTGAGGTTAATACAGTGGATTTATCTTGCATTTATTTTTTGTCGTGATTATTTGGCTAACCTTAATCCGGTAAACTGCCATCTTAGGTTTGGGTGAAAAAAATTCCTGTAGGTTGGTCTACTATGCTTGTCAGGTGTTGCTACTGAATTTCCACGCAATACTTTTTGACTTACCATAAATTTACCGTTGTATTCGCCCAAAGCACCATTGGCTTTTTTGTAATTGGGATATGGGAGATAAGCACTCTCTGTCCATTCCCATCTTTTCCCCCAAGGAAAATAATTTTGTGCAGCTTCCCATTCAAATTCAGTCGGTAGTCGTAAACCTTTCCATTGGGCAAAGGCAAAAGCTTCAAAATACGATATATGGGTAATTGGGGTATTACTAGCAATTTTTTTAAGGCCAGCGTAAGTGTAATGATACCATTCACCTTCTATTTTATACCAATAAAGTGGAGCTGTAATCTTGTTTTGGTTTACCCAATCCCAACCTTCTGCATGCCATAAATTAAATTTTTGATATCCTTTGGCCTCGATGAATTGAATAAACTCTTCATTCGTGACCAATTTGTTAGAAATCTGGTAACTGTTCAAGTATACTTTATGCCTGCCCAGTTCATTGTCATAACAGAAATTATTGGAATTATGGCCTATCTCATAGATGCCTTCTTCTACAGAAATCCAATCTTGTGGATGATTTTCAACAGGGTGTTCTACAAATTCGTTTGAATACGCTGGTAGTAGCGGGTTATTGCCCAGAATATATTTAATATCGGTCAGCAATAATTCTTGATGTTGCTTTTCATGATGAATGCCAATCTCAAGTAAGTCGTTCAAGTTTTTTGTCCGCTCCGACTCAAACAATTTTTTGGTGGCTTGGGTAACGTAGTTTCGATATTCAAACACTTTTTTGACGGATGGTCGGCTCATGTTTCCACGATCTGAACGAACTACGCGCTTACCTATGGTCTCATAATAGCTATTGAAAACAAAAGAGAAATCCGCATCAAAAATTTGATAATTATCTACGTGAGGCTTTAAGATAAATTCTTCAAAAAACCAGGTAGTATGCCCTAAATGCCATTTTGGTGGACTAACATCGACAATGGGCTGAACCACATAGTCTTCAGTTTCAAGAGGTTCACATATGATTTCGGAATGCTTTCGAGTTTCAAGAAAGAACTCAAGGAGATTATCAATGGCAATCATGCAGGCAATTTTACCTAAAGATAAAGAAATGTCTACGTTCAAACGAGCGCAATTACTATTTTTTAGGCCATTTGGTAAATAGGTAGACTAAAACTAAAAGATGTGCCCTCATTGGGTTTACTTAGTACATTTATGCTTGCATTGTGTAATTCTACAATCTTTTTTACAATGGCCAATCCAAGCCCCGCACCTTCTTTTCGTTGGCCAGTTTTGGTTTGCCTATAGCGTTCAAAAATCAATGCTTGGTTTTCTTGTTTTATGCCAGGGCCAGAATCTTTTATGGTGATTTCAACGTCATTATTTTTTGGCGTTATTTGCACAATAACCTCTCCATTTTTAGGTGTGAATTTTAGCGCATTATCCATTAAATTTTGAATGGCTCTCTCAACCAAAGAAATGTCGGCAAACACCAA
>CALBVX010000124.1 GCA_937969515.1 uncultured Croceitalea sp.
TGCAGCATATAAACTTTCAAGTTCAGATACGGGTTTAAACTTCATGGTATTGTCATAATCAATAGCCTCTGCCCAGTCTAAAAATTCGCTTTTTGGAATTCTGCCTGCTCGAGCTGCCCCTAGTTTTTGTCTTTTTCCGGTATACTCGTCATAAGTTCTTGTATCTATCAATAGCGGAGGGCTGTTGGTTGTTAGAAGCTCGTTTAATTCATTTTTTAAAATCAAAAGTTCAGAACTTACCGCGGGTAGTGTAAAAACAGTCTCTTTGTAAATAGTGGCTTTCTGAGTTAATGTTCCGCCAAAAGCCAACCATGCTTGCAGCCCTCCATTTAATATCTTGCTATTATTAAAACCGTAACTTTTGAGCACCCACCAAAGGCGGGCTGCATCACATGAACCCCTATCATCATAGAGTACAAGGATGTCTGTATTGTTAATTCCCAATTTTGAAAATAGTTTTTCAATGTCTTCTTTTTTCGCCATCATACCTTTATAAGGATATGAGGCATCTTCGATATCATCTCTCCATAGTTGAATTGCACCAGAAATATGACCTTGTGAATAATGTTCTTTTCTTCTAAAATCAATTATTTTTAGACCAGTGAGGTCTAGCGTTTCGCTAAGTAATTCAGTTTCTATAAGCGATGAGTTTTCAAGTTGGGTCAGAATAGTGTTAAGGGGGTCTTCAGGAATAGCGGGAGTATGTTGTTTCTTGCATGAAAGACAACAAATTAGCAGTACCAGAATAAAACTATTCCTCCAACTCATACCACTCGATATCAGTTAAATTCTGGCGTCTTCCTTTTTTGGAGGGGGCATAATTCGTGGCCAAATAATTCACAATGATTTCTTCGTTTTTGCCTAAATCCCATAGGTTTTGGGTTTCTTGCATCCATCGAATTGTGGCCAACCAACGCTCTTTAGACATTCTATTTTGGGTTACCAATTTGGCGGAATGGCAATTGGTACAATTGTTCACCACAAGCATGAGGCCATCACTATCTACAAAACCTGTACGAACATGAATACCATTTTCTATTTTATCGTAATCGGTCTCATCCATTTCCGATACAACTTCATAATCGCTAACTGTAATTTCGTTTTTATTAGATTTAAAGGACGACAAACTCGGGTCTATCATAATATATAAAAGAACAGCTGCCATTGCCATAAAAAAGACCACAATTACTATTGTTAAATGGCGAATTTGCTTTAAACTGTTTTTAAGTCTCTCTGAACTATCCATTAGCTAACTTTTACGGCAATTCTATGGCAAGCGTTGTTCAAGTATCCTTTGGGGTTCCAACCTGGTAAAATCATCGGTTGTTTTAGGTTGTTGCTATCCGTTGCCCTCGCCCAAACCTCATAATAGCCTTTTTTTGGAAAGCTTATGGTTGCACTAAAATGTTGCCATGCCAATCTGTTCTTTGGTGCTTCTAATCTGCAAGTTTGCCAGCTACTCCCAAAATCTATGGAATATTCCATGGTCTTCACTTGAAGCTCTCCGGCCCAAGCATGGCCTCTAATGGTCAAGCTGTTCTTATTTTTTAGTACAGCTCCAGATTTTGGATAGGTAATTAAAGATTTCACGGGCATTGATTCGATAATGCACATGTCTTCATCTTTTACTTTTTCGCCGGGGGCGACCGCTTCACAGGGGACACGGTAGGCAGAACCTGTCATCTTTGTACCATCATGTATTTTGTTGCGAATACTGATGCCATTGAGCCATTTACCGGATGCGGATGCGGGCCAACCTCCAGCTATTAGACGCAAGGGATACCCATGCGCCAGCGGAATGTCTTCCCCATTCATTTTAAAGGCAAGTAAGGTTTCGTCTTGTAACGCTTTTGCCATGGGCACACCTCTTGATATTGGCTCTTTACTTGGGTCTCCACTTAGGTGGGTATCCGCAGCATGGTAACCAATATAAACAGCATCTTTTTTATGGCCTATATCTTCTAAAACATCCTTTAAACGAACTCCGGTCCAGGTGGCACATGAAACAGCGCCCACGGTCCATTGATTGCCTTTTGCCGGCGGATTAAATTCACTTCTTCCGTTACCGCCGCATTCCAGTGTGAGTTGATAGGTATATTGTTTGAATTTTGATTTAAGCTCTTTGAGGGAATAGGTTTTTTTAGTTGCTAAAGATTCGCCATCAAAGGTAATTTTCCAATTGGCTGCATCTATGTTCGCGGGTATTTTTCCATTGTTTCTTATGAACATGAACCTATTGGGTGTTACCTTATCATCCAATAAATGTGCCTGTGCTTCCATATTCCATGGCTTATCGTTCAAAACGACCATTTGGGGGTCTTTTTGGAACAATTTAAAAGGGTCTGGGTCTTGTAATCCTAATAACTGGTATCCTTCACGAATATTTTTTCCAAAAACAATTTCAGTGCCCAGGGCAGTTGCAAGCGTAAGTAGACTTCCCTTTTTTAAAAACTTTCTTCTTTGCATGTATAATCCATTTTCATAAGTTGATGATTAAATAATCAACAGAATAACACTCCTCTAAAATAATCAAAATAGATGCTTCATTTTTTTTACCCAGTTTATTGGAATGCTATATGGCGGATATCGTAGTGGCACGTCTAACCAATTACCACGCTTCAAAATTGATTTTTTATGTGAGAATAGGTCAAAGGAGTATTTGCCATGATAACCACCAATACCAGAATTGCCAACCCCACCAAAGGGAATACTCTTATTGGTAATCTGCATTACGGTATCATTGATGACCCCGCCACCAAAACTGTATCTATTGATAATTTTCTTTTGGAAGCTTTTGTTTGTCGAAAAAATATACAAACCTAAAGGCTTGCCATAGCTACTGATATATTTTTCAATATCACTCTCTGTTTCATAGGATATTATGGGAAGAATAGGGCCAAAAATTTCATCTTCCATTACCTTACTTTTATCGTCTGGTGAATCTATAAGTGTAGGACCGATAAAACGGTCTTCATCATTACTGTCACCTCCAAAAAGTATATTTTCTCCTTCAAGCATTTCTTTTAGCCGTTGGTAATGTTCAACGGTGGCAATTCTCGCAAAATCTTTTGAATGTGCTATGTCTTTTCCGAAGGCTTTTGAAATATTATGCTGTAGTGCCGAAATAAGCTTGTCTTTAACTTTTTTATGTACCAAAACATAGTCAGAAGCAATACAAGTTTGCCCGGCATTTAGAAACTTGCCCCAGACAATTCTTTTTGCGGCCAGTTTCACTTTTGCAGAGCTATCAACAATGCATGGGTTTTTACCACTTAGCTCTAAGGTTACAGGGGTCAGATGTTCTGCGGCGCTCTTATAAACTATTTTACCAACTCTTGAACTACCGGTAAAAAAGATATAATTCCATTTTTGTTTTAAAAGCTCTTGTGAAACCGCTACACCACCTTCAACTACGGTAACATATTCTTTGGGAAAAGTATTGGCTATAATTTTGGTTATAACTTTTGAAGTGTTCGGGGTGAGTTCCGAAGGTTTTACTACCGCTGTGTTTCCTGCAGCGATGGCACCGATCAAAGGAGACATGGAAAGCAGAAAAGGGTAGTTCCAAGGCGAAATAATCAGAACAGTGCCATAAGGTTCTGAATATATATGGCTAGTTGAAGGAAAATTTACCAAATTCGATGAGGTTCTCTGAGGTTTGCTCCAAATTGCAATGTTGTTTAGCACATATTGCAGCTCAGAAAGTACAAACTGGGTTTCTGTTGCTAGACTTTCGAACTTAGGTTTTTTAAAATCTTTAAATAAAGCATTACATATTTCATCTTCAAATGCAATGATTTCTTTTTTGAGCCGCACAAGTGCTTGCTTTCGAAACTTGACATCTTTTGTCTGCTGGGTCTTAAAAAAATCGACTTGGTTTTCTACGAGACTTTCAATCATGAGGGACTTTTTAATAGGGGATAAGTTAAAAATATAAATTGGTTAGTTCAGGGTTCTATTAATTTATGTTTTTGTAACAACGGTTCTTTAGTATAGCAATTTTATATAGTAGTAAGCGATTACCTTTGTATAGATGTTTAAGCGCTTTTTCCCAATATTAGAATGGTTGCCAAAGTATAAAAAGGCCTATTTGGCAGGAGACTTTTCTGCTGGCATCACTGTTGGTATTATGCTAATTCCGCAAGGAATGGCGTATGCCTTAATTGCAGGATTACCTCCAATTTATGGGCTTTATGCTGCTTTAATACCGAACCTAATCTATGTTTTTACGGGCTCTAGTCGAAAATTAGCAGTAGGTCCAGTGGCTTTAGATTCCTTAATTGTTGCTTCAAGTTTGGCGGCAATGAAATTGGCCAATATTGACGATTACATCAGTATGGCTATTTTCTTGGCATTTTTTGTTGGGGCAATTCAATTGGTAATGGGCTTTATGCGTTTGGGCTTTTTATCCAACTTTTTATCGAGACCTGTTGTAGGTGGTTTTACTTCTGCCGCGGCATTGGTTATTGGTATTAGCCAATTAAAACATTTCTTCGGCCTAGAAATTAATACCAACAACACCTTAAAAACGATTCGAGCCATTATTAGTCAGATTTCCGAGACTAATTTTTATGATTTAGCAATTGGCATAGCAGCCATCTTGGTGATTTTGGGACTGAAAAAATTACATCGAAAATTACCGGCTGCAATGGTCGTGGTGGTCTTGTCCATTATAGGCATTTACTTTTTTATGGTCAACGAAACCGATGTTCATATTGTAGGTCAAATCCCCAAGGGTTTACCTGGCTTTTTATTGCCACAATTTAATATGGACTTAATCGTAAAAGCTTTTCCGACCGCCATGGCATTGGCTTTTATTGCTTTTGCCGAAGCAATGACCATTGCAAAGGCCGTTGAAGATAAAAGTGACAAATATCATACCGATGCCAATCAAGAATTACGAGCATTGGGTACTTCAAATATTGTAGGGTCTCTATTTCAATCGTTTCCGACCAATGCGGGTTTGTCAAGAACAGCGGTCAATGTTGATGAAGGGGCGAAAACAGCCATTGCCTCCTTAATCAGTGTAGTTGTAGTTGGTATTACTTTGTTATTTCTTACCCCTTTCTTTTACTATTTGCCGAAATCTGTTTTAGGTGCAATTATTTTGGTGGCAGTTTATGGTCTTATTGATTTGAAGTATCCCAAACAACTATGGCGTCAAGGTAAAGATGAGTTTTACCTTTTTGTAGTAACTTTTATGACGACGTTGTTAATCGGCATTTCACAGGGAATTATTTTTGGGGTATTATTTTCATTACTACTCTTGGTCAACAGAACCTCAAGACCGCATATCGCCATCTTGGGTAAGATAAAGGGAATGGAGTATTTTAAAAACTTAAAACGCTTTCCTGAAGATGTTGAGGTGCATGATGAAATTTTAATGATCAGGTTTGATGCACAACTGTTTTTTGCCAATGTGTACTATTTTAAAAGGGCACTTTTAAATGAGGTTGAAAAAAAGGGGGAAACGCTAAAATATGTTATCCTTAATGCCGAACCCATAAACTATATTGATAATACAGCCGTAAATCAGCTTAAGAAGATTGTAGAAAAACTAAGGGAGAACGATATTACCTTTAAAATTGCAGGGGCCATTGGCCCGACAAGGGATATCCTTCATAAAAGCGGATTGGTAGAGTTTATAGGAAAAGAAAATATTTACGTGAGAACGGCAGAGGCCTACTCCGATAGTTTAAAGAAAATTGGAAAATCACAAATTCAAGAAAAAGTTTCATTACAGTATCGATGATGAAAGCTAATTTGACATAAGTCATAATAAGAAAGTTTTACTTTCAATAAATTTGTTAGAAAGCGATAAAGATGAATATAGAACAGATATATACCGGATGTTTGGCACAAGGGGCCTATTACATTGAAAGTGAAGGAGAAGTCGCCATTATAGACCCGCTTAGAGAGGTAAAACCCTATTTAGAGCGTGCAAAAAGAGACAATGCAAAGATCAAATATATTTTTGAAACCCACTTTCATGCAGATTTCGTAAGTGGCCATGTTACTTTATCCAAAGAAACCGGAGCACCCATTATTTATGGCCCAAACGCAAATCCTTCTTTTGAGGCGACAATTGCTGAAGATAATCAAGAATTCAAACTAGGTAAAATTACCATTAAGACCTTGCATACGCCCGGTCATACTATGGAAAGCACCACCTATTTGTTGAAAGATGAAAATGGTAAAGACCATGCTATTTTTAGTGGGGATACTTTGTTTTTGGGTGACGTAGGTCGGCCCGATTTGGCTCAAAAAGCAGCGACTATGACGCAAGAAGATTTGGCCGGTATGCTTTTCGATAGCTTGCGTAGCAAAATTATGCCCCTTGCCGATGATGTCATTGTGTATCCTGCCCATGGAGCTGGATCCGCCTGTGGTAAAAATATGATGAAAGAGACCGTGGATACTTTAGGGAATCAAAAGCAAATGAATTATGCATTGCGGGCCAATATGACCAAAGAAGAGTTTGTAAAGGAAGTTACGGATGGTCTTTTACCGCCGCCGCAATATTTTCCCCTTAATGTAAAAATGAATAAAGAGGGGTACGAAGATATTCATGAAGTTATCGAACGGGGTGCTACAGCACTTTCACCTGATGCTTTTGAAACCGCTGCCAATGAAACTGGGGCAATTGTGTTAGACGTGCGCCATCAAAATGATTTTGCGAAAGGCCATATACCACGTTCCATTTTTATAGGTTTAAAAGGAGGTTTTGCACCATGGGTCGGTGCCTTGATTGCAGATGTAAAACAACCG
>CALBVX010000125.1 GCA_937969515.1 uncultured Croceitalea sp.
ATTAGCCACAAACATATCACCACCTTCTAATAAGACCCCTGCATTACGAGCGAAGAAGAGCGTTAAATTTTCATCGCCAGTAAAATAGGCGCTAACATTTACCCATGCCAGGTAAGTAGCCTCGGGTATTATAAATTTCGCCTGTGGCAAATGGGTATCCAATTCTGTTTTGAGATACTTGAAATTAGCATCTAAATATTCGGTCAATTCAGCCAACCAAGCATGCCCTTCTGAATATGCTGCTTGAGCTGCTACGATACTTAAAGGGTTTTCTACAGGTAGGTAATTTTCACTATAGGTCTTTCGCAATGTATCGTTCGGAATGATGATATTGGCAAACATATTACCTGCCAGGTTAAATGTTTTACTGGGGGCCATACAAGTAATGATTTGATCCGAATCTGGGAAAAGACTTGCCATAGGAGTAAAATTCATACCCTTACGAAGCAAATCACAATGAATTTCATCGGATATGATGGTTAAATCATGCTCTAAACATACTTCACCTAACTCTTGCAATTCTTCTTTTGACCATACCCTCCCTGTTGGATTATGAGGGTTACAGAATATCCCTAAAACACATTTTTCATCAGCTGCTTTCTTTCGAATATCATCCATATCCATCCGATATTCGCCGTTCACTTCAATCAAATCAGAGCAAACCAATTCTACCCCATTAAAATCTACGGCATGCTTGAAAAAGGCGTATGATGGGGTAATAATCAAGACTTTTTCATCGCGTTTGCAGATATGACCCGTTAAATCGTACAAAGCGGGAATCACTCCTTTGGCATTGACCAAATGCTTCGAATCGAACTTCCATCCATAACGATCCATACACCATTGTTGAAAAACCAGCGCATATTTAGGATCCGCAACCCTTGAATAGCCTAATAATGGGTGCTCTAAGCGTTTTCTAATGGAGGCAATGATTTCCGGAGCTATGGCAAATTCCATATCGGCGACCCACATAGGTATAAAATCCGCTTCGTCATATTTACCGCTAAGATCTTCATCGGGATCAAAAAGATAGCCACGATATCCGGTTAGGGACATCGCATTCGTGCCTTCTCTATTAATGATTTGATCGAATTGGTAGTTGTTGGTCGACATCTATTTTTGAAAGTTTGGATTGTGAATAGGCAATTTACCAACTACGAATTTAAAGTACTTCGGATAAGCCGCAAGAATTTTATGGGCTAAATTTTGGTCTCGCTTAATTTACGGTTCGGTCGTATTAGCGGCGGGCTCGTTTTTCGGCTTTATCGGTTTCAACAAGCTTATCGTTTTCCCAAATTCCGCTTGTAAGTAGATTTCCATCTTTAGCGAAGAACTCCCCTTCCCCATTGCGTTTATCGTCTTGCCAATACCCGACATATTTCTCGCCATTAGGCCAATAATAGGTACCATAACCACTCCTTTTGGCATTTACGTAACTGCCAATGTAATATTCCCCATCGGGCCAATAAAAAGTGCCTTCTCCGTGTCTTTGGTTGTCTTTCCACTCACCTTCATAGCGACTACCGGTATCTAACAAAGCGATACCATAACCATTGGCCATATTGTTGCGAACTTGACCTACATAATGCATTTGGTTGCCCTTTTTACTTTTAAAAGTGAGGTACTCGCCAAAAGATTTCTCTTTTAATTGTTTTCTTAGACGATTTAACTGGATTTTCACTTTTTCATGTGCGAAGCTCAAAGAGTCATAACGCTCGATCTCTAAAGGACTCACTACTTTATTTTGTGGTAAAGAGTCGTTCGTGACCGTATCTTTTTGTTTGGTTTTTCTTTCCTCGACATAGCCTCTCATTTTTTTCGCCAATGCAATACGCAGTTGAATACCCTTATCTTCGCTTCCTAATTCATGCGCAATTTTTTCATATTCACTAAGCGCACTATTATAATCTTCTTTTAGCAAAAGCGAGTCTTTTGAAAATAGATTTTCATAAACACTTACCGTTTTGGATAGTGTTTCTTTATTAGAACCCAATTGATTCACTGAATTTTGTAGCGCATTTACCCTAAAAAACAGACCAATGGTAATTAAAAGTGATGAGGCCAGTAACAAATAAGGAATTAAAACTCTTTTTTTCATTTTAAACGGTTCTATTACTAGGTACGTTAAAGCCTAATCGTTTAGATGTATTGATGGTAATTTATTTTTTACCTTTCTGAAGTCAGGTGAGAAATACACATGGCAGCGTATGGTCCAATTTTGTTTGAACTCGCCGGCATTCTCTAGCGTTTGCCCTTGAGAATACATTGCCCCAGCCGCTATGGTCAACCGTGGTGTTAAAATATATCCTAGGGTGGTTGTTAAACGTAAGTCTTCCATAACACTGCCCACAACAGCCTTTCCACTTTGCATGATCAACTCGGTTTCAGGGGAGACATAAAGTGTTTTAGGAGCAAGTTCATCATTGTTCAATGGAATTTTAGCCCTAAACATATAGCGCCACCTATTACGGAATATATATTCGCTGTTTTCTTCGAACCCTTGTGTCCATCTGTGCTCTATTCGTATACGATGGTAGACCATGGCACTATATACGGGCATCGCAAATTGATATTGGTGCCAAATTCGAAATTCGGGTACTACGTTTCGGTCCGTAGAATTTTCATCGGTATTGAAATTAATCCGCATGACACCACCCAATGCCGCATTGATTTTTTTATTGTAAATATACCCCAAGGCATGACGATTATAAATCTGACCTACTTGGCCAATGAAAGGTGTAGCATCGGTTTCTTCAAATCTAAAATGTGTTTGTGCCACCCAAAACAAACGCTTTGAAATTCTAATGTTACCATAAGTGTTAAGCCATACCCTCGTCTTTGGGTCTTTGAACTTTGATTCAGCAGGAAGGAATTCTCCATCGACATCTTGGGCTATTGCCAGATTACAGGCTATTACGCCTAACAGAAATGCGGTGAATATGGAACTAAAAGTGTTTCTCATAGACTAGTGCTCTTCTGTTATGGATTGAAGCCCAAATAAAGACAAGACTTTAGATGGGTCTGTTTCTTTTCTCAGCTTGCGTTCTAATTTCGAGGTGTTCTCGACCCTGAGTTCCAGCATGCGTTGATAGGTTTCTTTCATTGAGTTATTCAATGTTTTCACATTTAGGCAATCGAATTCCGTTTGTGCCTGCGTCAAGAAATAGGGAATCAAAACTTTTTTGTAAGCGGATGTTATTCTCTTTTTCACCTCCTCATCCATAAGGTTTGCCATAAATGGATTCCAAATACGGTCTTTGTACTTTTCTTTGATAAGTTGTTCTTGCCCTGGAAGGTTTGAAATGTTTTTAGCCAACACATTTAATTCATCAAAGCATGATGAGAGTTCTCTAGCCTTTACAAGTTTTGCCTCCGTTTCTTTCATTGAAGCATATGAACTTAAGGCATTATCAGCATGTTTTTTTAAAGTGTCGAGTGCTCTTTTATATGATGACGGCATATTAGTACTGGCTGCAGAGTCGATACGGCTATGCAACTCTTGTTGTTTAACGATCAACTGTTCTTCAATACCAATGAGTTCTTGCTGTCGCCTATCCTTGGTAAGGCGTTTGTCCAACGTTCGTTTTATGGCATTAAGACTTTTAGCGGCATAATTGCTTATCTGAACCAAGCTTGCCAAATTATTAGCTGAAAAATTGAATTGCTCTTTGTCGTCTAAACTAAACGAACGCTTTTTATTTAGGCTATCTAAGTTGATAATGGCTTCAATAGTAGTTGATGGTTTTCCTGCAGACCAAAGTTTTTGAATGACGTGCGGCATTGGCGCAAATTCAAGAACACCTTGATGGTGATAATGTAATATTCTTCCAAGTGGTCTTAGAAATCCCTTTTCAATTTTTTTGATTATTTCATAATGAAATGCGGCATCTTCGTCGGATAATCTTAAAATATTGAGCTGTGTATCCTTTAAAAATAAAGTACTTATTTCATCTGCTTTGGTATAATTCTCTAGTACCGATTTTAGTTGTTCGCTTTCCTGGGCCGTCAGTTGAAAATAAGGTACTTTAACTTTGAATTCTGGAAGGAAGGCAGACTCTCCTAGTGCTGAAAGAATCGTATCTATTTTCTTATAATAGCCCGCATTTTGAGCCAATAATTGCTTCATCTTCCCTCCTACTTCATTTTCTTGGTCTGAGCTTGCGAATAGATATACTTTTAGGGCTTGAATATATTTTTCATCAAGATTTATGATTTTTGTATTGCCTGAATAAGCGCCATAGATCTTTGTGGTTTTACTACTGCCATCTACTTCTAGCGTGATTTGTTTTAATAAACCATTTGAAAAAGTCCAGTTCTCAGAAGCGCCTAGGCCAAAGGAATCATAAAGTGACCATTCATCATGTGCCAATCCGTTTCTTAAAAAACGTCCCGCTAAAACCAGGCTATCGTTCTCTATGCGAAAACTTTTTTGCGGGATTCCATTATTGAATTCAATACTGCTTTTAAAAAGGGTCTGCGCTATTTTAGAATCTGCGATTTGGTTTACGGTGTAGGCCCAAGAACCGTCAGGTTTTCCTCTTAATATGGTACCCGAGGCCTCTTCTTGAACACCACTAATAGCAACTCGATATTGGTAATCTATTACTTGAGATTCATTGTTGGATTGAAACTCGCCGAACTGAAATTTCCAATCTCCATTGGGGTAATTGTTTTGAAAACTACCAGAAAAATCAAATGAATAATCCTGTTTTTGAAGCAGCGCATCAAGATTGGCCTTTTTTAGACTAAAGTTTCCATCTAATAGGGTATCACCGTCTATGATTTTATAACTGTAATCGGCATCCCCTTTGTATTTGCCAACTGAAAGTGTTCCCTGATAACGCTTGTTTTCTTGTGCTGTTGCTATATAGCAGAAGAAAACTGAAAATAGAACTCTAAAAATTAATGTTTTAAAACTATAGTTCGTTAGATACACAAATCAACAATGAAAGTTAGTTCATTACTGATACGGTTGAAATACCTATTTAGATGTTTTCGAAAGTATTTATTCATAAAACTGTTTTGAAATAGGCTTAGCCTTGTCCTTTTTTATCTTTCAATACTACAAATGATCAAATCTGTACTAAGTTTTATATAATTACTTTCAAAGCCGGCCGGAGCAGATTAATATTAAAATAAATCTTGGTTTTATGTCCAAGGCCAGGCCTATGAAAGCTGTGATTTGGTTGTACGCAACAGTACCTACCTAGCAGTCCGATCAAGCGAATTACAATTTTAGGATATGATGATGAAGTAAAATATGATAGCTCGAGCAATAAGGATTTCTTTTTGACAATTCCGCAACATGGTGGCAACGATATCGCAACAGTATTCAAAATTGAATTGGATTAAAATATGTAATACTGTGTATTGTTTGTAAGTGTTAGGCTTGTAACGTATTGCAGGCTTAATTGATGATTATCTTTAATAAAGATTGAATAGGGATGGTAAACCACAAATAATTGATGTTTGTCAACAAAAGTTGCTGGGATATAGTGCTTTAAAATATATTTGAAGGTAAATTCTTACAGTATAAAAAGCATTCAATGAAACCATCCTATTTTCTTAAAAGTTTGCCCCTTTTAATTGCTTTTGTAGCTGCATCCATAACTGCCCAAGATATTCCGGAAAAGTTATCTTTTCAACATATTCCTAGTGGTATGTCACAAAGTTCAGCGACAGTCATTTTTGAAGATAGTAACGGTTTTTTATGGCTCGGTACACCGAACGGTATAAATAGATATAATGGAACTGAATTTCGGGTATTCGAAAAAGCTTATGATGGCAATACAGGGCTTTCTAATGGTTATATTAAAAGTATTTACGAAGATTCAGATAAACTCTTATATATTGGCACAAATAGCGGATTGAATACATACGATAAGTACCTAGATGCTATTAAACCGTATGATTTTATCGGTAATGGAAAACAGATAGCATCAAATATTATTAATACGATTACCAAAATCGGCGACCATCTTTTTCTTGGTACTGCAGAAAACGGCTTATACAGGTATAATATCCAGTCAGGTGAAACAGAGCGATTTTCTTTTTCCGAACCTACCAAGGCCCTTCCAAATGATAATTACATTGTTGATGTTTTTGAATTTGAAGACGACAAGATAGTCTTGGTGACTCAGGCATCTGTCTATCTTGTGGATAAGGAGTTAAATAAATCCAAGATTTTCAGTGATACAGAATTTTACAAAAGTGCACTTAAAATCGATGATACCTCACTATTAATTGGTTCAAGAGAAGGCAATTTGCTGAAATTAAACATTGAGAACAATGAAATTTCAGAGGTAAACCATATTAAACTAAGTACTGGCTATGCCGTGTTGGATATGGAGAAAGATGCTAAGGGCAATGTCTGGATTGGAACAGAAAATCAAGGTCTCTTTATCTATTCCTTGAATACGGATAGTATCTCAAGCCATAAATCAAACTTCAAAAAACCAAATTCCATTTCAAATAATTCTATATGGTCATTGTGCAAAACAAAAAATGGGGTTATGTGGATGGGGCCTTTTAAAAAAGGATTAAGCTTTTACGATCCATCATTTTATAAATTCGACAGCTTTGCTTTAGACCCTTTTGACGCAAATTCATTAAGTAATAACATTGTGAACTGTTTCAGCGAAGACGAAAAAGGTAACATTTGGATCGGCACTGACGGCGGCGGTTTGAACTATTGGAATAGGTCGAACAATCGGTTCACCCATTTTTCTTTGAATAATGGAAAGTTGAACACCAATGTTATTCTTTCCATACTTCCTGACATCGATGACAAGTTATGGTTAGGCTCTTGGGCCGGTGGAATTACCATTTTTGACCCAAAAGATTTCACTTATGAAAATATGACCAGTAAAAATTCCTTTTTAGCATCGGACAATGTGATGGATCTGTTGCAAGACAGGGAAGGCAATATATGGATTGCGACACTTTTTGGTGGTTTACAGATTTATAATCCAGCCACAAAAAAACATGAGACGATTAAGTTAAAATCGAATATCGATGGTAAAGAGGTAACATCTGTAGCGAGGTTAATGGAAGACAATGATGGGGCCTTATGGGCAGGTACCCAAACAATGGGCGTTTTTAAGGTAACTAAAAAGAATACAGAATGGGATATAGAGCAATTTCATAGTAAAGATCAAGAAAGAACCTTAAGTAATGATTTTGTAAATACCATTTTACAAGATGATTTTGGGAATATTTGGGTGGGTACCTTGTCTGGGCTTAACAAATACCTTCCTCTAGAAAATAGATTTAAAATAATAAACGAGAAAGATGGTCTAATCACTAATGTAATCAGTGGTATCGTACAGGCTGAGAATAGTCTTTGGTTGAGCACTGATAGCGGAATTATAAAGTATAACCTTGAAAATGAAAACTTTCTTAATTATGATATCTATGATGGCTTGCAAGGAAATGAGTTCAATGGAAATGCTTCTTTTAAAACCTATGACGATAAAATTTTGTTCGGGGGCAACAATGGTTTCAACCTATTCAGCCCAAAGCAGGCCAAAAAGAAAAAAGAGAATCTAGATATACTGCTTACCAAGCTTAAGATATTCAACAATACAATTCGGCCCAATGATGGTTCGGGAGTGCTGAAGAAAGATATTGCGATGGTAGATTCGATTACCCTCAGCCATGAGCATGCGGTTTTTGACCTTAGCTTTAGGGCACTTACATTAAAAGGCGCTGAAAAAGTAAACTACGCTTACTTTTTGGAAGGTTTGGAGACGGAATGGAATTATGTAGGAGATAAAAACTCTGCAACATACACCAACCTAAATCCTGGCAGCTACACTTTTCACATAAAATCTACTAACTCTGATGGTCTTTGGGGCGATACGGAAAAAAAATTGGTAATTACCATCATACCTCCTTTTTGGGCAACTTGGTGGTTCAAAACAGCACTTATAGTCGCTATTGCCTTGTTGGTGTATCTCGTTTATTATATAAGAATACAAAATATTAAAAGAGATAAATTAAAACTAGAACAGCAGGTAGAAGATCGTACCAAAGAAATAAGAATTCAACAAAATAAGCTTAAGCAGGCGGCTGAAGAACTTTCGATAAAAAATGAAGAAATACAGCGATTTGTCTTTGCCGTATCGCATGATTTAAAAAGCCCATTAAACAGTATAGAGGTGATGGCCAACTTTATATCTGAAGATATTGATGAAAATGAACAACCGGAAACCATCCAGTATTTGACCTTTATCAATAAGTCTTGCGCTATCATGAAAAATCTTATAAGCGATATTACCGAAATTGCCAAGCTAGGTAAAATTGAAAATAAAAACGAGGTTTTAGATTCAAGTGAAATCATACAGACTGCAAGTAATATGGCAATAGGTCGCTTTAAACAACAAAAGGCAGAATTGATTATCGGTGAAAACTTACCAAAAATCTATGGTGATAGAAATCGATTGATACAAGTTTTCGAAAACCTAATCGATAATGCGATAAAATATATGGGAGACCAAGAAAAACCTGTAGTGGAGATTACCTCAAAGAATACCGCTCAATTTCATGAGTTTCTTGTTTCCGATAATGGTTCGGGTATGGATGCTAAAGCCCTTGAAAAATTGTTCGGTCCGTTTCAACGTTTTCACACCAATACCGAGGGCACAGGTCTCGGATTGTACATGATTAAAAAGATAATCAATTCGCACAATGGGGCTATATGGGCGGAATCTGAAGGGAAAGGAAAGGGAACTACCTTTGTGCTTCAACTTCCTAGAGCAGAAGCTGCTTAAGGAAACTATTAAAAGCCACTATTCTGTTACTTAACCAAAGTAACCTTAACCGCATTCATGCCTTTCATACCTTTTTCCAATTCAAAGGTAACTTTGTCATTCTCGGCAATTTCGTCGATTAAACCACTAACATGGCAAAAATATTTTTCTTGATTTTCAGCATCAATAATAAAACCAAATCCTTTTGAAGTATCAAAAAAGGAAACCTTACCGGTTCTTACCGGGTCAAATTCTTCAACATCTCCTTCTTCTTTTTTAGGAATTCCCAAGACAATATCCTCTGCTTCAATTTCTACCTTCATGGTAGGGTCTGGCGGGGTATCTACAAGATTACCATTAAAATCTACATAGGCTAGAGGAATACCACCCCCATTTTCTTTGGCTTCTGCCCTACGCGCTTCTTTTTTCTTTTGTTTTTCTTCACGCCTTTTTAGACGTTTCTTTTCTTTTTCACTTTTACTATAGGTTTGCTGCGACTTTGCCATTTGTATATTTAGTTCTGTAAAGATATGTTAATTGGGCCCTAAGCTCCAAAACTAAAAAAGCCCATCTTTAAGATAGGCTTTTTATTAGACTTTAAAGTATATGTATTAGATAACTTTTACGTTTACTGCATTTAATCCTTTTTTGCCTTGTTCTAGATCAAACTCAACCTCGTCACCTTCGCGCACTTCGTCAATTAATCCAGATACGTGTACAAAGTGATCTTTGTCTACGCCTTCTTCAGTGATAAAACCAAAACCTTTAGTGTCATTGAAGAATTTTACTGTTCCTTTACTCATTGTAATGTAATTAAATTTATAATACTATTTGATTTGCAAAGATGGTGCCATTAAATTGATTTACAATTAATTAATTCAATAATCTTTATGTTTTTCTTTATAAACGCTTCTTTTTGGTGCCTATTTGATTTCTAAAAACTACTCTTGCCACCAATTTGAAGCATCATGCTCTTTCGCGCCAAGAATAATATTTTCACCAATTTGTGGCGTAATATGGATTAGTTGAAGTTCTTCTGCCTTTATTTTAAAACGTCTAACCGGTTCTGTCCAGTCATGCAAAGCCAGTTTAAAGGCACCCCAATGAATCGGCATTACAAGTTTGGCTTTTAAATCTATTCCTGCTTTGGCCGTTTCTTCAGGAAACATGTGAATATCGGCCCACATCTCGTTATACTGTCCGCATTCTATCATGGCAAAGTCAAACGGCCCGTAAAAATTCCCTATTTCCTTAAAATGAGGCGCATACCCGCTATCCCCACTAAAAAAAAGCGATTCCGTTTTTGACTTAATTACCCAAGAGGCCCACAAAGTACTTTGTCTATTATCAAATTTTCTTCCAGAAAAGTGCTGCGCTGGAGTACAGACAAATTGTAGATCCTTAAATACTTCACTCTCCCACCAGTCCAATTCTATAATTCGCTCTTTTTCAATTCCCCAGGCTTCTAAATGAGAGCCAACACCAAGAGGCGTATAGAATATTTCTACTTTATCTTTTAGTTTTTTAATTGAAGGATAGTCTAAATGATCGTAATGGTCGTGTGATATCAAAACCGCATCAATTTTCGGCAATTTCTCGATGGCTATGGGCATTTCGCTATTGAATCGATTGGCACCCAATACATCAAGTGGTGCAGCAACTTTGCCGAACATAGGGTCTATTAGAATGTTCTTTTCATCTATTTGCAATAAAAAAGAAGAATGGCCAAACCAAATTAAACGTGTGTCACTTTTATAGTTGGCGATATTGGATGAATCTATTTTTTGTACGCCAATGTCTTTTGAAGGACTTCCGTTGGGGACTTTGGTAAAAAAGAATTTATGTGTTAAGCTCAAGGTTTCACTAAAACTTAATTCTTTGGGAACATCTTTTTTATTTACGAACTGACCATTTTTATAATTTTTGGATTTAGCAAATTCGAGTTTTTTTTCTTTTGAGACATCCCCGCCAAAGCTGGGGTAAAAGCTAACAAAAAGGAAGTAAACCAGAATTAAAACCCCTACAATAGCTAGAATGGTCCAAAGCATACGTTTTAGATATTTTTTAAATCTTTTCAAAGAATGCTTTAAGAATTGGTTGCGCTTGCCATACTTCCGCCATCGTAGGTTACCCTATAAATCGCATCCCCAAAATCATCCGAAATCAACATGGAGCCATCTTTTAGGAATAATAAATCTACGGGCCTACCAAAAGCTTCTTGGGTTTCTTCATCTAACCATCCGTCTAAAAAAGTATCATAGTTTATGGCCACATTACCGTCTAAAGTAACCAAGCTTATTTTATAACCTACTTTTTTACTTCTGTTCCATGAACCATGTTCAGCAATAAAGGCCATGTTTTTGTATTTGCTGGGAAACATCGCACCGGTATTAAATTTTACTCCCAAAGGTGCAACATGTGCCCCCATTGCCTGCACTGGAGCAACAAAATCTGAACATGGGCGCTGATCACCGAACTCTGGGTCTTTTACCAAACCGCCATGGCAATACGGGTAACCAAAATGCTGACCAGCTTCGGACACCCTATTTAATTCACATGGGGGAATGTCATCTCCTAGCATATCTCTACCATTATCGGTAAACCAAAGTTCTTTAGTTTCGGGGTGCCAAGTAAACCCGACTGTATTTCTTACCCCTTGGGCATAGATTTCACGATTGCTGCCATCTGGGTCCATTCGTGTTATGGTCGCATATCTTTTATCAGAAACTGTTGAATCACATATGTTACACGGTGCTCCTACAGGCACGTATAACTTATCATCAGGCCCAAAGGCAATATACTTCCATCCGTGATGAAATTCTGTAGGGTAATCATCATAGACTACTACTGGTTCGGGAACACTATCTAACTGTGCTTCAATATTATCGTATCGTAATAGCCTTCCCACTTCGGCTACATATAAAGAACCATTTCTAAAGGCAATACCGTTCGGTACTTCTAAAGTAGAGTCCAAAACCTTTATATGGTCTGCTTTATAATCTTTATCTAAGTCTTGTATGGCATAAACGGTCTTGTCATTTCTGGTTCCTACAAACAAGGTTCCATCATCACCCATGGCCATAGAACGTGCCCCATCTATTTTATCGGCATATACCTCAATTTTAAAGCCTTCTGGTAATTTAAGTTTTTGAATTGGAAGTTCAGATATGGGTTCATCATACTGAACAATGGTTTTCTTTTCATCTTCTTTTGATTCTTTTTGCTTGCAAGAGTATCCTAAACATAGTAGAAATACAAAAACTAAAATGCGAGTAGTATAAATCATTATTTTCATAAGTATTGTTGTAAATTGTTTTTAAAGTAAGCAGCGCTATCGGTTATACTTTGTATAGAATTACGGGCAAAATTACCGCCTTGTTCCAAATAATAGTATTTTAAACCAGTTTGATCTAAACTGGCCAACATTTTAGTGTAATCTATAGCGCCATTACCGAGCTCTGTATAATCACGGGTAATTTTATCCATATCTTTTATATGCCACATTACAAAACGCTCGGGCTCTTTTGCTATTAGATCTTCAGGGCTCAATTTTGAAGAATGTACGGCCCAATATAGGTCTAATTGTAATTTTACAAGGTTTGATTCCGTATTATTCATAATAATATCATAGCCCATTTGACCATCTTCTTCAATAAACTCAAAATCGTGATTATGATATGCAAAACCTAAACCTGATTTGTTTACTTGCTCCCCTATTCTATTTAATTTATCCGCTAGTATTCTAAAACTTTCAATGTTTCTATACTTTGGAGCTAGCCATGGCCAGGTAATATAGCTAAGATTAAGTTTTTTTGCCCCTTTTATGCATTTGGAAACATATGTGCTTAATTCATCATCAGATACTTCAAAATAATCGGAAAAGCCATAATGACAACTGGAGGCAGTAAGTCCGATATCATCAATAATCTTTTTAAACCCAGTGGCGCTATGTCCATAATACGTTTCATCCACTGGATTAAAGCCATATAATTCTAAATCTTCATAACCCAGGTATTTGACGGTATTTAAACTTCCGATTAAATCTTTTTCCATCGCATCCCTAATGGTATACGCCTGAAGGCCCATCTTATAATTACGCATCTTCGTTGAAGATAAACAAGAAATGGGTAATAAAGTAGAAGCTGTCAGTAGCCCCGTTTGCTTTATAAAACCTCTTCTCAGCATATTTTTGATATTAAAAACGGAATTGCTTGTTGTCTTGTTCAAAAATACTGAAATTGTTTACGTATTGATTTTTAAAAGAGAATGTCTTCTATAATTCACAAACATTATAAATTTTACAAACCATTTGGGGTTTTGAGTCAGTTCTCTTCTAATAATCTTAAAGAAGCTAAGAAGAAACAATTCTTGCCCAAACCCGAAAATATTCCTGATGGATTAATGCCCGTCGGAAGATTAGATGAAAAATCGGAAGGCCTCTTGCTATTTACAACCGACGGTAAATTAAGTGACCGAATAAATCGTTCCGGAATTGAAAAGGAATACTATGCGCAATTAGATGGACTTATCACTCATAATGCAATCGTTCAATTGTGTAAAGGTGTTGAAATTGGATTTGAAGGGAAAAAATACACCACAATGCCATGTGTGGCAAAAGCAATACAATCCCCTGAATTTTCTGAAGCGGACAAAAAACTCAGGATAGGAAGCCATCGGCCAAGTTCTTGGATAAGTATTACCCTTACAGAAGGTAAATTTAGACAGGTGCGAAAAATGACAGCCGCTGTCGGATTTCCTACGTTACGCCTCATCCGTATACGAGTCGGAACAATAACACTTTCTGGATTATCACCAAATGAATTTAAAGAACTAGCTTTTTTAGCTGATCTTTTTACCAAATCAAAATAGCATATACCTATTGGTAACTACTGTTAAAAGAGGGATGAATATAGTTTTTACTATTCTACAACTTTAATATCTCCTCGATAAGCAATATTGGTGCGATGCGTACTATTAATATTTATTGAAGCCTGCTTATTTGAAAAGATATTTATAGCAATTTGATAGTTCTCAATAGCTTGATTTGCCTGAAAACGTAGCTCATATCTATTCTTCTTTTCATTGAAATCCATTGTTAAATCTTCAATTAAGCCATCTAATACAATTCCAGTATCAGTACTACCATAATTGGAAGATATTTGCCGCTCACCGTAGTAAGGTAATTGCGCTTTAATACTGTCACCTTTTATTCTAAGAAAATTGGCATTGCCTATTAAACTTATTTGGTTAGCATTATTCCCTGGCATGAATAAACCTGCGTTTGCAAGACTATTAAGGCTATTTGAAGGTAAAGGATAAGCCCAATCTGATTGAATTTCAAAAGATTTGCTTTTAACTAAAGTATGAAGTGATTCCATTTCTTTATCGGAATCGACTTGCTTTGAGCTGCTGCAACTTGCAATAAGAAAAAACAAGCTACATATAGCGAGGTAAAAAAACACTTTTGTCTTCATAGTATTCTAATTTATTAAAATACCGTCTCAAAAACTAAACCAGATTACAATTTAACAACATCTAATTGCCTTCGAACCACTTTTTAAAATCATTCACCTTTTCTCTACTTACCACAATTTCTTTTTCCACAGCAGGACTCAGGGTTAGTTTAAGTCTTCGGTTCGAGTAAAGCGTTACATCACTTATAGCATCTAATGCAACAATGAATCCTCTGTTTACTCTATAAAACAATTTGGGGTCTATCAGACCTTCTAATACTTCTAATTTATATTCAATAAGATATTCTTTCCCTTTTGAGGTAAACAATGAAACATCTCGACCATCTGCTTGAAAGGCAATAATGTCCTCACTTGGTATAGACCGTATGTGGTTGCCTATTTTCACAAGAAATCTGTCTTTAAAAGTTTTTTGTGTGAGTTGTTCTAGCAATGGCCTATTATTTTCAATAGTAAAATATTGCTTTTGAAGGTTGTCCAATTTTTTAAGTGCTTGTGAGAGTGCGGTAAAAGTAACCGGCTTAAGTAAATAATCGATACTGTTAACTTTAAAGGCATCTACGGCAAACTCATCAAAAGCCGTAGTGAAAATGATAGGCTTATTGATGGACAATTGTGAAAATATTTCAAAACTAAGCCCATCACTTAGCTGTACATCCATAAAAAATAAGTCAACTGAAGACTTGTTTGCCGTAATCCACGGAATGGCTTCTTTTAAAGAACCTAGGGTCTTTAAAATTTCAATGGCGCTATTGTGTTTCAATAGATAGCGTGATAACTTTTCGGCTGCTAATAGTTCATCCTCAATAATTACAACTCTCATTTTGTTAACCTTTATTCAGTTTCATAATATAATTGGGGGAGAAATATAGATTTATAGATTCCATCTACGGCAATGCGTATATTTTGATCAGTATAAAAGGAATAGCTTTTTAATATGTCTTGAATACTATCAATTGTAAAACTATCCCTTAGTTTTTCTTCAGGGTTGTAACTTATGTTTAATTCACCTTCTGACTCCTCAATGGAGATTATTAGTTTCTGGTTTTCTGAAACAACGGTGGTCTTAACAATGGTTTCTATAATTTGTAACAAGGTACAAGGAACAATAAAGCTGTTACCGCTTAATGAATTTTGTAAACTAACTTTTCTGTACGGTAGTTGATTTAATAATGCCACCAACTCTTCCAAAGTATACAGTTCTTCATTAATTGCTACTAGTTCATTGTTCTTTTTTGTGAGGATATATCTGTAAATAGAAGAAAAACGATCAGCTAAAGCTTCGGCCTTGTCTGCATCCTTTTTCATAAGTACAAGAAGTGCTTCAAGGCTTTCAAAAAGCAAATCAGGATTGATACCCTTTTTGAATTCTTTAAACGAATCTTCAATCGCTGCTTTCGCTTCTTTTTCTTTAGTTAGTTTTTCCGTATTTATTTTATGCAAATAATAATGGGCTACAAATAAGATTACATAAATTATAGTGATAAAAACAAAGATTGAATTGAAGACAAGTAGTTCTCTACTATTAGGTGTGAACAATAAAACATACTTAAAATACAAAATCATAGTTACCGTGACCAATACAATTGTAAGAAGCACAGAGGTGATTGTTTGCAATATTAATTTTGTTAAAAAAGACTTTGGCTTTTTAAAGCTCTTAAAAAACAGCAACGAATACCTAGAAAACTCTTGAATAATGTATGCTAAGCCTATGCAAACATAGAGCTCTTGCCCCAAAAAAGTGTCTTGGAGTTGATCGATGGTGTTATTGATCAAAAGTAAAAGCAGGTAAACCAGAATACCACTGAAGAGTGGACTTAACAACCTAAATAGTGGGTGATGTACGAATAATTTTTTCATACTATTATAGGTAGTTTAACCGTGAAGCTTTCATTATCTAAGATCGTAATCTTTTTACCAGTTAGTATCGCATACCTTGAGGTGATATTTTTTAATCCAAGTTTTGTAGACACGCTTTTCTTATTTGTTTTATCGGACTTTAGATTGGTTATAATCAATTCATTTCGCTCTCTGTATAATTTTACTTTTAGTGGATTCTCGTTATCAAAAAAGTTATGCTTTGATGCATTTTCTATTAATAACTGCAATGTTAAAGGAGGGATATTTGTTTCTTGGGTTGAATCGTCTAATTCAACCATTAGGTCGAAACCATTTCCAAATCGGGTTTGAATTAACAATAAATAGGCATTTACAAAAGCAAGTTCTTCTTTAACTGTAACTAGGGTTGAATTATAAGTAGTTAATGTATAGTCATATGATTTCGCCAGAGCCCTTATAAATAACTCCGCTAGCACGAGGTCTTTATGGAACAAAGAAGTAAGAACATTAATGCTATTAAATAGAAAATGTGGCCTTAATTGTGATTTAAGAACGTTCAGCTGAAGTTCTGCCTGTTTACGTTGTATTGCCAATTCTTTGACCTGTACTTTGGCAAAGTAATTATAAGAATACAGCGCAAAGTATATCACATTATAAATTATAGCTGCACAAAAAAGTAAAATGCCGATTTTAATGAATAAACTAGACTCGTTTTCAAATGAAAATTGGTAATCCATTAGCACAGAATAAGACCAAAAACCAAAAATTACTATGGAATAGCTTAGTATTAAATCCCAAATAATACCTGCTAAAATTCGGGTTCCTGGAAGTTTTTTAAAAGGTAATGTTTGATTTAGCTTGGAGTTGGAAAAATATACCCCATAGCTAACCAGCACTCCTAAAAAACCACTCAAATAGTATTCTAAATAACTTTGTGAGTCGTTAAACTTTATAAAACTATAGAGTAGAATTCCTAACAGAAAACCAATAAAAAGGATGCTGAGATATTTTCTCACGGCTGGTCGGTAAAGTATGGTTTGGTAGTTTAACTCCATATCACCAAAATAGACATAATCTTAGAATTATAAGGTGTCTATTTTGGAGATGTTAGAGCCGGTTTTTGATTGGTTGTTGTTTAGACTTAACTATTGAATTGCCCTTAAGGCCCTGCCATAGTGCGAAGATGAAGAAATATCTTTACAGGCGGCAGTATAGACAGCCTTTACATCGCTATTAGAATTTCTAACCTTGGAAGCAAAACTTAAAAGACTTTCGGCTTTATGATGGTCAGAGCTTATATTGTTTGTGGCTTTAAGTATTTTAATCAATTGAGCGGCTTCAAAGTCTTTTCTTGAAAGTTCTTTAAAAGTAGAAGCTTGATGAGCGTCTGAATCTATTTCTCTAAGGGCACTCAAATAGTTGGTCAGTGCATTGTTAGCTATATCTTGTTTGCTCGCTACTTGGCTTAAAACATTTGCTTGATGATAATCAGAATCCATCGTATTACTAACTAAGTCAAGAAGGTAAGCCAACGAAGCCCCATCTATTTTGTTTCGCAATAGCTCAGAAAAGACACTTGCAATATGATGATCAGAATCCATATCACCAATTGAAGATAGTAAGGTATTATAAACACTTTGAGGCATATCGTTCTTGCTTAAGGCCTGTTTTAAAACCGAAGCCTTATGATGGTCAGAATCGATATCTTTAGCTGTACTTACTAAAAGCTTCATATTTTCAGAATTTAAAGAACGTCTATCGAGAACCTCTTTTAATACCGAAGCTTTATGATGGTCAGAATCAATAGCTTTTGTTATCTGAAACAAGGCTTTAAGTTGTGTATCTGATATTTCACCATCTTTAATTGACCTTTTTAATACCTCGGCCTTATGATGATCAGAATCTATTTCTCCGGTAGCCCTGATATAAGCCGAAGTCGCGCCTTCGTAAGCTAAGAATTTTTTGGTGTGGGATTTGAGAATGCTTGCACTATGATGGTCAGAGTCTATATCGTCACCAATTGTATTTAAGACAGAAATCAAGTCCTTCTCTTTTAAATCTTTTTCTAATAATAACTTTAAATACCTAGATTTTACGTGTTCACTTGAAATATTACCTACCTCTTTCAACACCTTGTATGAACCACCTTCTTTGTAAAATCTATCAACTCTTTTCTCTGCACCTAAAGTCGTAGAGCGAACAACTTCCAGAAGAATTTCCGATAGCCATTTTTTTCCTTCAGCGTCAAAACTTTTTTGCGAACCTCCTACATAGTATTTCTTAATTAAACGACCAGAATTATCTGGTTCAATAAAAATCCTTCTTCTACTACCAAATGCTGATTTTTTAATTTCCATATAACCGTTATCGGAAATAGAAATCACATCGGTATCGTCATCTGACAGTGTAATTTCCCCTTTATACTCTAAGGAAAAATTATTACCGAAACCGTTTTTAATGGAGACTGTAGTCTTGCCGCTACTAGAAATATTTACTGAAGTACTTCTTTTTTGTCCACTCACCGCCGTTGAACTGACTAGAAGTAATATGAATAGTAGTTTAATTAGAAATGAAACGATGATTTTCGATAGTTGAATCATGATTGTTCGTTTTTTGATTGATGAATAAATGATTGATTGTTTTTGATTGACATGACAAATATGAGAAGTGTTGCCCACCAGAAAAAATAAAATGTAATCAATTGAACATTCTTTGTATTGAAATGTACATGAGATGAAAAACAACTATTTCTTAAATCGTTCAAAAAGTACAAGCTTCTTCTTCGTATTTATAAAATATACCCCTGCCAAAAGAACGATGGCTGCTATAATGGACTGTACCGTAATTTTTTCATTTAAAAACAACCAGCCTAGAAACAAGGCCACTATAGGGTTTACATAGGTGTTTGTAGCGACCTTTTCGGGGGAAACATGTTTTAATAAAAAATTGAAGGATGTGAAAGCGATAATGCTACCAAAGACAATTAACAAAATCATGGACCACTGGGTATCTGTCTGCCATGTATTTGGTAATGACCACGGTTCATTGAATACTAAACTCATAAATGCAAGTATAATACCTGCATTAAACATTTGAAAACCTGTATTTACGAAGTAATTCGATGGTAAATCTGCTTTCCGGACAAATAGACTGCCATAACCCCAAAAAAGCATTACTGAAAAAATCACTAGTATACCAATGATTGAATTTTCTTGTGCCAGAATTTCTTTTTGGCTGATCAATAAATAAATACCTATTACGCCTAAAACTACTCCAACGATGGACATGGGTTGAATCTTTTTTCCTTGTAGTACGTACATCATTATTAAAATCACCAAGGGCTGAGCCGACACCTCTAAAGCAGCAAAGCCGCTGTCAACATATTTTAAGGCCCAAACAGCAACACCATTGCCATAGCTTAAAAATAAGAAGCCTAAAAAAAGCGTGTTCAAGAATTGCTTTCGCGTAATCTTTAAAGAATGACCTAAAATACGAGCTATAATGAAAATTAAAATACCCGCAACTATAAAACGTATCGATGCTAAATAAAAGGGAGGCAATTCTGTTACCGCAATTTTGTTCAGTAAATAGGTGGAACCCCAAACTATATAAATTGAAATAAATGCTAAAATAATTAAGCTTTTGCTCGGTGATTCTTTCAAAACAGCTTGGGTATATTGTGTAAAATTAAACTCTTTTTATTTCTTGGGCTTAAATAGTGCGTAGATAATTAGGAGTAAAATCGTATACGATATATCTTTAGAAAATGGCATCAATCGCAATAAGAGTTTCTGTGAGGTCACATTTGTTACAAGAAATTCAAAGTGGACATTTAAAAATTGGTAGAACTATTAACTTGGCAAAACTTTCTAGAGAATTAAATGTTAGTGTAACCCCAATCCGTGAGGCGCTTAGTCAATTAGAGGAGTCAGAAATAGTAAAGGCAATACCGAATCGAGGTTTTATTATTAATGAGCTATCCATAAACGAAGCTAATGATCTATATCATACGGTAGCTCAACTTGAGGTGATTGCCTTGGATTCTTCTACATTTGATGAAAATCTTATAGCTAAACTCCGCAATCTACAATTA
>CALBVX010000126.1 GCA_937969515.1 uncultured Croceitalea sp.
TCACTTTCATTACCCACATATCATTATTGTAAGTTCCGCCCATTTTTGAAGCATAGGCGGTCATGGCTTCTTGTTTGTTGGCAAACTTCTTTAAATAGACATACTTGCGTCCGTTACGTGGATTTTCTATATAATCTGCATCAACACCCTGAGATTCTAAATCTTCTAAAAAAGTGTTCATGTATTTTTCGCCATTGTATACATTGGCTACAATGTAATAACCACTCTCTACATTAGGAATATTGAAGGCCTTTAGTCTACTGTTTATCTTCTTAGAAGGCTTGGCCGTAGCTGGTCGGTAAATCTTATCTTTTACTATAGCACTTGGAGTGTTTGTAGTAGCTGCTACACCAGCATTCTTTTTGATATTGTTTTGTAATGAAATTGCGTCTTTCTTAGAAGAAGTCTTTATCTCGTTATTAGAAATACGAGAAGTTTTTGGAGCCGTCTTTAAGGCTATGCCCTGTTTTGTAGAAGCCGAACTGGTTATGCCCTGATTCGAAATAGGGTTGTCAGTTTTAACATTGCTGGCGATGCCCATACTATCCGTGTCTTGAAAATAAGCCTTTCGGGCTTTGTTCTTTAAATTAGGATTGCCATTGGTTTCTCTTTGCACCATTCGCATCACCATATTGAACCTACGTTCCAAATCGGACTCCCTAGTGCGCTCAATAGAATCTTGACGAAGCAACAACTCATCAAGAATGGCGTCGTTTTCGGCCAGTTTCTGTTGTAAGTCAGCTATCAAGGCGTCTTTTTCGGTTATGGAGATTTCTTCTACTTCTGGCTCTTCATTTACAACAAGGTCTTCATAATCTTTTTCAAGCATTACACGGTCTTCCGTCAAGTTTGGAGTAAAAGAATAGGCCAACGAAATTTCATGGGTGGCCCCAAAATTTTGGGCTTGTTCGCTTAAACCTTTTTCAATGGTATACCCTAACGAAATATTCTTTGTTAGATTAAAACCAATACCGGCTGCAGCGCCATAAAAATCATCATATCCAGCTTGTAGCCACCCTAATTTTGGAAGGTCAAGAATAAGATTGCCACCAAGGGTATAACCGTCTTCGCCCACTCTTTTAACTCTTGCTAGAGGCATAAGACGACCACTTTCAAAAATACCTTCAGTAGTTTTAAACTGATGGGTATATTGTAAATGACCAGAATATGTTTTCTCGTTAAACTCGGTATTCGACTCACTTGTTTTTAGATTATAATCAAAAAGATTTTCTGCAAAAACACCAAAATCAAATTGCCCGTAAGAAATATTAAAACCAGGTTGAAAAGATATTAAAGAACTGTCATCCAAACTATTTAAGACAACATCATCCGGGTCTAGGGTGTTTGCACGACCTTCATCAAAACCACTTGTGTAATATGAGAAGTTGGCACCAAAAGTGAAATTGCTTTTTTCACTTAATTTAATACCATAGGCGTAGTTGGCCAATAAGCCAAGGTTGCTAAAAAGGCCTTCGCGCTGTGTATAAAGACTTAGTCCAAGACCACTCCTATCCCCTATTCTACCGCTATAACTTAGATAGTAGGTTTGATTGTTGTCATCAAAGGATACCGATTGGTTTCTATGAAAAAGATTAATATAGGACTTATCTTCTCTTACCGTCGAAAATGTTGGGTTAATTAAAAACCTGTTGAACTTAATCAAGTTCTGTGATGGGGCTTCGTATGTTAAAAAAGGATTTTCCTCTTGTGCATACATGCCTGAACATATAAGTGTGACTATAAGAATACTAAGTACTTGAATCTTTCTCATGATGAGCTTAGCGAATAACTGTTATGGTTCCTTGATTTAATGTTTTACCGCCATTAAGAATTCGGTAATAGAAAATCATGTGTTGTTTGGTAAATGCTGTTGACGATTGTGGCCAGTTGTTTTGGTAATCGGGTTGATTTAAAATCTCTTCACCATTTTCATTATAGATAATAACGGTTACGTCGGGTTTTCTCGAAAAGGTATTAGGTAATACCCATAAATCGTTTATGCCATCCCCATTTGCTGTGATTACATTGGGTATTGCAAAATTGTCCCTAAAAGAAACGGTAAAGGTTCTTGTTACTTGACAGCTGCCTACTGAAGCTACCAAAAGGTAGGTTCCTTCTTCGCTCAAAGAGACCGAGTCAGTACTTGATATTCTGGTGTTGCCTTCATCGTACCACTCGTAAGACTGGGCTCCTGAGGCAGTGATAGTTTGGGCACTACCTTCTTGAAAGATGATGTTTTCATCAGCATCTACAGTAACAATAGATTCATCAAACTGAATAATTGTAACCTGATTGGATCTAACCGGGCAACCAGTGCGTTGTACCTCTAATTCATAAACCCCAGTTTCACTAGTGGTAAGTGAACGGTCGGTTGTTGAGACGGTATTGCCATCCCTTGTCCATGTAAATGTTTCATTCGCCAAATCAATGTCTGCCGTAAGGGTAACACTATTGATGCCATCGCAAAGGGCTAAGTCCGTACTGCTAATAGTAACAGTTTCTCCGCTGGCCAATGTGGCGTTTCTTTCGTTTGAGTTCGGACTAAAAGAATCTAAACTACCTTCTAATTTGTAGTTACCGTTTTCAGCGGCAGAGGCTAAAGAAATGGTATTACTGGTTTCACCGGCTACGGATACGCCATCTTTCAACCATTGATAAGAGAAGTCAGCTGATAGGTCCGGAGTCACATCTGTTCTAGTGCCGTCCGTTGCAACCGCGTTGATTTGTGTTAAAGCCAATACTGCGCTTGTGCTTTCACAAGAAGTATAGGTACTTGAAAAATCAATAGTAAATTCAAAGCTGGCTGGTAACACTGCAGTAGTGTTTTCAGAATCTTTTGTGTTTCCTGAACAGGCACCACCATTTTCGGTTACTCTCGCAAAATAAACACCTACAGCAGAAATTTCTAATGTTGTATTCGTTTCACCTGCGAGGGGGCTTCCATCTTTATACCATTGGTATGTTGCACTTGAAGCTGTAGAAGAAACGCTTAAGGTTCTTGTTTGGCTTGGTAGTAAAACGATATTGGTATCATTACCTAAGGAAACAGAAAAGTTTCCGGCATTCGAAATGGTGATAGCGTTTGTAGTTTCTGTACATACACCACTACCCTCAATTTGTAGAGAGTAGTCTCCTTCAAAGTTTGCTGTGGAACTATCCACTGTAAATGAACTGTCGCCCAAAGTTGGTGATGTTACTGCCGCACCATCTTGGTACCAAGTATAGGTCCAAGTAGGGTCATCTATATTTGCAACTAAGTCAACTGTCTGCCCCGCACATAAAGTAGTGCCAGAAGCAGCAGCAATGGTAATTCCGGAAGAAGCACCTGTTTGAATCTCTATCGTATTGGATAAAGTATTTGCAGAACCGGAACAATTAGGGCCGTAATCGATTTCCACAAAATACATTCCATCTTGGGTCACCGTAATGGAGTTTGTTTTTTCGCTTAATAAGGTTCCGCTTCGGTACCAATTGTAGTTGTAGTTTTGTGGGGTAGTCACATTATGTGTTGCAAGCGTAATATTTCCGCTATTACAGTTTTCAATGACGCCACCAGGAGGAATGTTTCCACTACCATCTTTACTGATAAGAATAGGGTTATTATACCCAATATAATACATCGAAAAGGCGTCTGACTCTGGACTCATAAGTGCAGGACTTGTGCTTCTCACACGAAAGCGATATCCATCGCCTTGCACATCAGTTGCCAGGGAAAAGCTAAAATCGAAATCAAAATTAGTATTCTTGTCACTTACCCTATCCAACTCTGTTGGCGCATCGAAATTTCCCGAAGCATCGGAAAGCTCAAGTATGAATTCATTGGCAGAGTCCACTAATGGTGGGCTCCAAGTGAAGTTCATAAAGTATTCGTTGAAATCGGCAGAGGCACATGCAGCGGTCCACGGAGAGGTCGCTCCGATGTTCGCATTTGGTGCAGGCTCAGGTTTGTTCAATACTTGACCAATTGCTATTGTGCTGGTGAACAGCGCAATACATGCGGTCAGCATAAGTGTTCTACATAGGTTTACATCTTTCATAAGGCAATGGTTTAGCTTTGGGGTCGCTTTTCTTGCTTTTTAAGATTTTGAGACAGTGTATTTCACTGGCTCAGATGGTAATACGGTATTCTATATACAAATATGATTGATATTAGGGGCAATGGAAACTTATTGTTGTACACACCCCTAAATATGTTGTGAATTCGATTTTTTTGTTGGAGTAGGCTCGAAAAACGTACGATACACCGCATTTTTCCTACATTTGCGCTTACAAATTAATTCTGATGGAAAAGGCCGAAAAAGCCCTCAATTTTATTGAACATATTGTTGAAGAAGATTTAGCTAATAATTATAAACGAGACGATTTACGTTTTCGTTTTCCACCCGAACCAAATGGGTATCTGCATTTGGGCCATGCGAGCTCAATTTGCCTAAATTTTGGGCTTGGTGAAAGCTATAATGCCCCGGTAAACCTGCGCTTTGACGATACAAACCCTGCGAAAGAAGAAAAGGCATATGTTGATGCCATTAAAAGGGATGTAGAATGGCTTGGGTATAAGTGGGATAAAGAATGTTATGCATCAGATTACTTTCAGCAGCTTTATGATTGGGCCATTCAATTGATCAAAGAAGGGAAGGCATATGTAGATAGCCAATCTTCGGAGGAAATGGCAAAACAGAAAGGAACCCCCACAGAACCTGGGGTTGCCGGACCTTATAGAGATAGATCTGTAGAAGAGAATTTACAACTGTTTCAAAGAATGAAGGATGGCGAGTTTGATGAAGGGAAACATGTGCTTAGGGCCAAAATAGATATGGCTTCGCCAAACATGTTGATGCGCGACCCTATTTTGTATCGTGTCTTACATAAAGCACATCACAGAACAAATACCGATTGGTGTATTTATCCAATGTATGATTGGACACATGGGCAAAGCGATTATTTGGAGCAAGTTTCACATTCGCTATGTACTTTAGAATTTTTGCCACATAGAGAGCTCTACGACTGGTGTTTAGACCAATTGGTATCTTCTGATAAGCTAAGACCCAAACAGCGGGAATTCGCACGTAGAAATTTGAGTCACACGGTAGTAAGCAAGCGAAAACTGCTCCAATTGATAGAAAATGGCGTTGTTTTGAGCTGGGACGATCCTCGTATGCCTACGATTTCCGGATTGCGCAGAAGAGGGTACACACCGGAATCTATCCGCAATTTTGCAGATACCATTGGTATTGCAAAACGCGATAACCTTGTTGATGTTTCATTATTGGAATTTCACGTTCGTGAACATTTAAATGAGATTGCACCAAGAGTAATGGCGGTTCTAAATCCCTTAAAATTGGTGATTACAAACTACCCTGAGGATAAGGAGGAATTATTGGAAACCGAAAACAACCCAGGGGATGAAAGTGCAGGTACGAGAGAAGTACCATTTTCTAGAGAGCTGTATATAGAACAGGAGGATTTTAGGGAAGAAGCCAATCGAAAATTCTTTAGGTTGAAATTAGGCGGTGAGGTTCGATTGAAAAGCGGATATATTATTAAAGCGGAGTCATGCACAAAAGATACCGATGGAAATATTGTTGAAGTGCAGTGTACCTATGACCCTAAAAGTAAAAGCGGTAGTGGAACAGAAGAAAGTTTACGTAAGGTAAAGGGAACCCTGCATTGGGTTTCGATTAAACATGCTATCACCGCAGAGGTAAGATTGTATGACCGACTGTTCAATGACGAAAACCCTGATGGACATAAGGACAAAGATTTTATGGAATTTGTAAATCCGGATTCGTTGACAACAATTACCGGATATTTGGAACCTAATCTTAAAAGTGCCAAGGTTGGAGAAAAATTTCAATTTCAGCGTTTAGGATATTTTAATGTTGATACCGATTCAAAGCCCGAAAATTTAGTTTTTAATCGTACGGTAACTTTGAGGGATACTTGGGCGAAAATTCAACAGAAGAATTAATAGTTAGGATTTTGAAAGAAAAATCTTCGTATAAGAAAATCCTATTTGATTGATTATATCAATCGGTATTTTCTATAAAAAACGAGGGCTTTTGAGCTAATTAAAGGCCCTTTATCTAATTGCTCAACCAAATGTCCATGTTGGTATAGAAGCTCTTGGAAATAGCCTTATTTGTCTTTTTTTATTCTCCCGTACCTATTAAGGTAATAGAGGTTCAAGTCTCCAGAGTTCGCTTCCAAAATATCTAAATAATTGTCACCGTTAATATCTGCAAGGTGAATATCATAGGTGTCCATCTTAATTTCCGGATTAAGCGGAATTTTTTCAAAAGAGTTTTTCCCCGTGTTGATATATGCGTAATTTACCTCGTCTCCATTTGCGTTGACGATATCTATAAAACCGTCGTTATTTAAATCTGCAACTTTGACGCTCGCAGTTGCCAAGTCTTCCTTTTCGTAAGGGATCGTATTCTTGAAATCTTTTCCGTTACCTAGATACACATAGTTTGAACCAACTAAGTTTCCGGTTACGATATCTGGATAGCCGTCATTATTGATATCACCAATTGCTACAGAACGGGTCTCATCTTTACCTGTACCGAATGGAATTTTTTCCTTGAATACAAGAGAGCCTTCTTGCAGATATACATAGTTCTGCTGCTCATCACGATTTGCCAGCACTAAATCTAATTTACCATCTTGGTTCATATCAGCAGCTACAATGTCTATGGTAGAATCTTCATCTGAGCCAAAGGGAACAATCGTGTTAAAATTTCCACTTCCATCGTTAATAGCGATTTCATTGGCGCTTCCCCTATTGGTAAAGAGAACATCCAAATCGCCATCACCATCAATGTCACTTAATGCAACATTTCTTGTCGGGGTAGTTTTCCCACCAACTAAACCAGCACGCTCAAATAGACCCTTTCCATTATTTCTATACCAAATATTAGGATGCATGTCATTTCCTGTTACAATATCCAAATCGCCATCACCATCTAAATCCCCCAATTCTGCAGCATAACATGAAGACCACTCGCTATCCAATACGCGGGATGTCCTAAACACACCATTTCCCACATTATAAAAAATACTGTTGGGAGCCGGCCAGTGCCTACCTTCTGCGGTAACTACGTCTAAGTCGCCATCACTATCCACATCACCAGTAGCTATGGAAGCGGTTCTAATTTCTGCCGCACCAAGGCTTAAAAAATAGCCGCCGGGATTAAAAAAAGGATTTTCTTGACTTAAAACCATTACTGGTAACATCAAGAAAATCAAGCATGATTTAACCATTTTTCTTTGGGTTGGTTTTTTTCATTTGTTCCCCGATCATATTACTTGCTGTAAAAGAAGCCACCATATTGTTCAACATATCACTACCAGCTTGAGGAGAATTTGGTAAAAGAATTAAATTGGTATTGGTCTCCTCACCAATTGATTGCAAAGTATCATAATGTTGTGTTACCACAATTAGCGCCGAAGCTTCTTGAGAATTGATACCAACTTTGTTCAATACTTCAACAGATTCTTCTAGACCACGGGCAATTTCACGCCGCTGGTCTGCGATACCCTGCCCTTGCAATCTTTTGCTTTCGGCTTCGGCTTTAGCTTTTTCAACGATTAAAATACGTGCGGCATCACCTTCAAACTGCGCTGCTATCTTTTCACGCTCCGAAGCATTAATTCTATTCATCGCTTCTTTTACTTGTGCATCAGGGTCAATATCGGTCACTAAGGTTTTGATGATATCGTAACCGTATTCTAACATCGCATCTTGCAATTCACCTTTTACCGCAATGGCGATATCATCTTTCTTTACAAAGACATCATCCAATTTCATTTTAGGCACTTCTGCACGTACCACGTCAAATACGTAAGAGGTAATTTGATCATGAGGATATTCTAACTGATAAAAGGCATCGTAAACTTTACTTTTGATAACTACGTATTGTACCGAAACCTTGAGTTTTACAAATACATCATCTAAAGTTTTGGTTTCAATGATAACATCCAATTGCTGAATCTTTAAACCGACCCTTGCCGCAATTCGTTGCACAAAAGGAATTTTAAACTGAATACCCGATTGTCGCACACTGGTAAACTTACCGAAGGTTTCAATAATAACGGCGGTCTGTTGTTTTACAATAAATACACCCGAAAGTATTGTCAAAACGATAAAAAATGCCAAAGGAATCCAAATATAACTGCCCATAGTAATAGTGTTTTTAGTTTATGTGTTTAAAATACAAAAGAGAGTAATAGGTTAGTAGCTTTTAGTAGAGAATTGTTACAAAATAGCAGATGGCATGACTTTTGGGCACCCTAGCACATATGAAGATTTGTTATCTTGGTTGACTATAATATTTGGCAAAAAGTAATGAGTTAGACATAGAACAGTTTATATGAGACTTAAAAACGGGATGTTTGTAATTGGTATTTTGATAATGTTTCTAGGTTCATCTTGTGTTGGCGGAAAATATACCTATGAGTTTGATTCCGGAAAAGAGCTTGATTTTAGCACGGGCAAATGGATTCTTAATAATGTGCAGTCCAATTCAAAAATCAGATATAGCAAAAAGCTATATGAAGAATCCTATGAAGAGTTTAAAAAAATATTAGGTGATTCTTTAATCGATTTAATAGCCTTGAGAAACAGTTCACTAGTCGGACCAGATATAAAGTTCGAACCACTCCATCAGAGCTAAAGGAACTACATAGAAATTCTGACTCTGATTTTTTAATCAGTGTAAGAGGAGAAATTATATCAAATAATGCGAGCAGCTTTTATAGGAACAACCGTAGTTCTAGTTATGCAACAAGTAATAGGTCTTCAGTGGCAATTAGAATATACGACTTAAAAAGCGGAACACTTATATCTTCTTCAAATGCAAACGCAATAGATACCGAAAGCCATTCTGAATTGGACAAAGATGGCGCCCTTAATTGGACAACCCGTGCCGAACCAATGATGCTTCGCGCGGTTGAAGGGCTTATTTTAAAGTATAAGAAACATCGTTTAGACAGATAAGATTTCGCAAAAAGCCAATTTGCCAATTTCTTTAAAGTGGACGATATTATATCAAAGATTAAAAGAGAAATTAAAGAAATAATGTTGATTAAATATGTTTAGTTATCTTATAATCAAAAACACGGCATTATTTTGCAATACAAACCCAAAGACTTGAATTAATAGAAACAGTCCTGGGCCATTAATGCCGAAAAAATATGGGCCCTTTAGGGTTTATTGAACTACAGTTGTTATACACTAAGAAACACTACAATCACTATGAAAAAAGTTGCCTTATTGATTATGCTGGTTGTAAACTGCGCATGTTTCACAATTTATTCACAAACTTCAGGGGATCGATTTGCGTTTACAACCATTGGTGCAATTCCACCAAACGATAATTCATTTGGCAGTGGCTATTCCATATACGCGAGTGTCTGGCCCCTCTTTGAAAATTACCCGAAAACAGAACTTTTTCAGACCGGACTTGTTAGTGTTTGGATGACACCTCAGCCTACAGGAAATGAGCCTTCGGATGGTTTTTATAACACAATTGAAGGTGGTTTGGGTTGGTGGACTGGCCTACGCTTTGGTCATACAGCCCCAAAATTTATAATGGGTGGTGTGTCCAATGATTTTTATTCTTGGGCCAACGGCCCTGGGGCTGGCCGAGCGGATACAGAAGACGGTTTTCGTAATTGGTCAGAACCAAACGGTATGTTGGATGTGGCACAGCTTGCCAATGACGTTCTTTGGCCGCCGGATGGTTTGAATATGGCTCTTGACAATAAAGGGGACTTTTTGGGATATGGCTATCTTTCTCTACCCCTTACCGATACTATGGCAACCACAAGAGGTCAGAATATAGCAACAGGCAACCACTCTTGGACCTTGTTTTTGAATACCGAAAACTTTAAAGGCCCAGTGGCATTTTTTCTACCCACTTTTTGGACAAAGCCCGTTCTAGAAGACCCTTCGCTTGAAGGCTTATTCTTAGATTCAAGACCTTCTCAACCCGTAAGTTCTTTTGGCATAGAAACTGCGACACTCCCTATGGTGCATGCCGTTGATAATAATGGTAAAAAAATTTCAAAGGTTCAACCCACTCGATATCCTATGTCAGGTTCCGATGAATCTCTTTTGTTGAATAGGCCCATGGTCTATTCAAAAGCGGCAATATGGACCAAAGTGCAAGATTGGTTCAATGGTGGAGCTATGGCACAACCTACGTTATCCATGCAAGGGCAATTGGAAATTCTATTTGATACTAACGACGATGATGGGGCTGCTTTCTTCGATTCAAGAATAAAACTGAATCCAGGAGGTGAGCGCGAAGATGATGAATATATTATTGAATCAAGCTATATGAGACCCTTCGTAAAGGATAGCCATACATGGGGCTATAAAATGGCCACAGATGTTGTACAAGTTACAGAGGGTATTTTTAAAACCCCTGAATATTTTGAGCTGGAAGATAATAGTTTACAGGGAAATCCAATAAATGAGGAAAATGTCCCGGCGGAAACCGGTTTGGTTTCCTACGAGTTTGAAACCAATATAGAAGAACCCATTCCTTTGTTGACCCCTTTAGAAGTCGATTGCCCTTGGCACGATCCAAATGGGGCTTGGCTTAACCCTGGGCCAGCAGCTGGGCCTTTTAAGGTTGATCTTGAAGATGGTAGTACACTTACGTATTATTGGTATCGTTTTGTGGACCAACCTGCGGTAATAAGTGCAAATTTGACAAATGACCAGAGACAACTTTTACAAGAAAGAATTGAGCTGATCCATACGAATTGGAAAAAGACGGATACTTACTTGCCCGATCCTACATTTGGTACTTTGGCAAGCTTAGACGCCGGTCTTGTGGTTCAACCTCCCGTTGGATTGGAAATAGGGTATGTACCAATTGTTACACGTCAAGAAAAAACGGTTAGCACACTTATTGCGGAAGAGGATGCTGAAGAAAACGATAAAAATTTGGAATTTGTCATCTATCCAAACCCTTCAGAGTCCAATTTTTATTTTTCTGAGGCTATAGATTCAATTGAAATATTTTCTTTGAGTGGCCGTAGGGTCTTATCTGCAAAATCAGTTCCCAATGTTGATATATCCGCTTTAAGTCAAGGTGTGTATATAGTAAAATCACATCTACAGAACGGCACGTTAAAAACAAGAAAAATAATTAAGGATTAGATTTTTTTTTTGAAATTGACAACAATTTGAGGAAATCGTCGAGTAACATAAAAGCTAAAACTTTTTAATTTCTTAATAGAGCTTTGAACTAAGTATTAGCTGATTCTCTTGCACATTAGCACCATTATTAACGCTTAGACAAGTCTATATATACAGTTTTATCAAAATCTACTTGGGTCTGAAGCCGCAAAGAGCAACCGATTTATCGAACAGATGTTTCAATACTAAAGCACGAATAACCCTTTCTTCGTAAGTTACTTATCGAATTTTAGAGGAAAATAAAAGTATTCTAAAAAACCTTTATCGCAATTGAAGAAACCTAAAAACCAAGGAATATGATTATTTTAATTCAAAAGGCCATATATAATGGAAGAAGGGAAGCGAGCTTTGAAAAGTTCTTGCGACCTCTTTAAGATTCTGTAGTTATGATGAAAACCTAGAGACTTTTTATAAATTGTATCTGGTTATTTAACATATTTATAACAGGTTCTAGATTAGGGCAAAGTGCCTTTAAATTGTTTATACATAAAACACTGGAAAATGAGAAGACTTACTTTAATTTTGTTGGGAGCATTAAGCATTTTGGGCTGTGACCCAGTTTCGGATATGGAAGCGGATATTGAGAACCTAACTTCCCAAACCCTGATTATAGACGTTGTTTCCGCAATAGTGGAATTAGATACAACTTTACAGGTAGTACCTGATCAAACACAACGTTTTCAAGAAGGTTTTGATATTGGAAGCACCTATTTAGAGCCTACATTTATCGATATTGATTCCATTGTTGTTAAAAATCAGGCAGGTGAAGTACTAAAAGTTTACAAGGAAAATAGTCCTGGCAAAAACATCTACAATGTAAGGGATTGGAAATCCAGTGAACCTTCCAAACGATTTTTTAAGTACGAGTTTGAGATACTGTTAGAGGACTTGGATTAGGTGCCTAGCCCAAAGTTTTGATTGCGTTCTCTATACGAACCAAACACGCTTCTTTACCTATCATTGCCAAAATATCAAAGAGGTGGGGGCCTTTTAAGTCGCCCACGATTACCAAGCGTAGTGGTCCCATGACCTTACCAAAGGAAAGTTCGTTAGAGCTTATCCATTCTTTGATTTTGGTCTCTAAATTTTTAGAGTTGAAATCAGAAGTATTTCTAATAATTTTTGCCACATCATGCAAAATTTGTGGGGTGTCTTCTTTCCACTGTTTTTTTACCGGTTTTTCGGCATAAGTAGTTGGCGCTTCAAAAAAGTAGCTGCCCAATTCCCAAAAATCAGAGGGGAAGTCTGCCCTTTCTTTTATCAATCCCACTACCTTTTCAACATAGCTGTCATTTCGAGCTTCGCGAGAAATCTCTTTTTCGGCCAACACCGAACTAAACAATTCAGCCAATTCTGCGCTGCTTTTGAGCTGTAACCACTGATGATTATACCATTTGGTCTTTTCAGGGTCAAAGCGAGCTCCAGATTTATTTACACGCTCTAAACTAAATTCTTGAACAAGATCTTCAAGGGAGAAGAGCTCCTGTTCCGTTCCAGGATTCCAGCCCAACATCGCTAAAAAGTTAACGACGGCTTCTGAAAAATAACCTGCTTCTCGGTAGCC
>CALBVX010000127.1 GCA_937969515.1 uncultured Croceitalea sp.
TTTTAGAGGAGCGTTATTGGGATAACGAAATTTATTACTGGAGAAACTATAATTACAATTGGGAAGAACAAGATAATCCATGCAGTCAAGCCTATTACAACCCCGATAGAGTCGTCACTACCAATCTTTTGGGCAGCAACCTTGGTTTGATCGTCAAGAAAGGAAAAAATCGCTCTTACCATTTTGCCGCTACAAATCTTTTGAGCACACAACCGGAGGCCAACATTAAAATAAAACTATATAATTATCAGCAGCAATTGCTGACAGAAGTCATTACAGATGCGAACGGTTTTGCCATTTATGACGGCAATAAAAATGTAGCCTTCGCCGTAGCCGAAAAAGATAGAAATTATGCCTACGCCAAATTGGCCGATGGCCACGCGCTTTCGTTAAGCAAGTTCGATGTTTCAGGGCAAGAACTGCAAAGCGGACTTCAAGGGTTTCTATATACGGAAAGAGGGGTTCACCGCCCGGGAGATACTGCCCACCTGACCTTTGTTTTAAACGATAAAGGAAACCCATTGCCAAAAAATCATCCGGTAATTCTAGAGGTTAATGATGCCAGAGGAAAATTGGTACAACGTAATGTGCTCAAAGAGGAAAGTTTAAAAATCTCGGAAGGACTTTATGCAAAAAAAGAAGGGGCCTTTTACTACTTCCCCATTCCAACAAAAGCGACCGCCCCTACCGGAACTTGGAATGCCAAAATAATTGTCGGTGGTGCACAATTCAATAAAAGCCTAAAAATCGCCACGGTAAAACCTAACCGTTTAAAAGTAAACTTTGCTTTTGAGGATGATATTTTAAAAGCAAACGAAAATAATAAGGGCAAAGTGGAAGTACAATGGTTGCATGGCGCCCCGGCACGCAACCTAAAAATAGATATCAATGCAAAGTTACAGCCGACTTCAGCTGCTTTTGACAATTATAAAGGATATATTTTCCAAGACCCGGTTCGCACTTTTAACGAAACTGAACTACAGTTTCTGAATACGACGCTCGATGAAAATGGATTGGCGACAATTGATAAAAAGATCAGTGCCAATAAAAATGCCCCGGGTATGCTACAGGCCACTTTTACTACTAAAGTGTTTGAGGGTGGTGGCGATTTTTCGATAGACGTATTTTCTAAAAAACTGGCTCCCTTTTCACATTTTGTAGGGTTACGTTCACCAGAAGCAAAACGCTACGGTTCTTTTCTAACGGATGAGAATACCACCTTTGACGTGGCATCGGTTAACGCTGATGGAAAACCTGCCGCAAATAGAAACCTAAAAGTAAAAGTGTTTAAGATTGAATGGCGCTGGTGGTGGAACAGGGGTTATGATAATCTTTCACGATATGAGAATGCAACCGTACACAGGCCATTTAAAGAAATGACCGTCACAACAGGAGCAGATGGAAAAGGGAAATTTAATATTAATGTACCCGATGATGATGGGGGGCGCTACCTTATTCGGGTAATCGATGAAGTTTCTGGTCATGCCACTGGTAGAACAGCTTATTTTTACAGAAACTGGTGGAGAAGACCTGCTTCTGGCGACACCGAAAGTTCAAAGATTTTAGTATTCGCTTCAGATAAAGAAAACTATGAACTTGGAGAAACTGCGGTAGTAACGTTTCCTTCAGATGTAGGAGGGCGAGCCTTATTAAGTATTGAAAACGGTTCGGAAGTACTATCCACCCAATGGATAGAAACTTCGGCAAAGGAAACCAAGGCTACCATTCCCATTACCGCTGAAATGGCACCAAATGCCTATATCAATATATCGCTGCTACAACCGCACGGTCAGGTAGCCAACGACTTACCTATTCGGTTATATGGTGTAGTACCCATTTTAGTAAAAGACAAGGCTACGTTCTTAGAACCTCAACTACAAATGCCAGATGTGCTGGAACCAGAGAAAAGCTTTAAAATTTCGGTCTCTGAAGCCAATAAAAAACCGATGACCTATTCCATTGCTGTTGTTGATGATGGACTGTTGGATTTGACCAGGTTTAAAACTCCTGATATTCATTCCTCTTTCTATGCGCGACAAGCTTTGGGGGTAAAAACCTTTGATATTTTTGACGATGTTATGGGCGCTTATTCATTAAGTGTAACTAATATTTACGCTATCGGTGGTGGCGGTATTGCCGAAGGTGCGAAAAATAGAAAAGCGCAGCGTTTTAAGCCTGTTGTTTCTTATTTGGGGCCTTTTACCTTAAAAGCAGGTAATAAAGCAACGCATGAAATACAAATGCCAAATTATGTAGGCTCTGTGCGTACTATGCTTATCGCGGGTAACGCGTATAATGCTTATGGTAAGGCAGATAAAACCACTCCGGTTCGTAAACCGTTAATGGTCTTGACTTCAATTCCTAGAAAACTATCTCCCGGAGAAACCGTTACCATACCCGTTACGGTTTTTGCTATGGAAAAGAAAGTGAAAAATGTAAAAGTGAGTATAGATGCTGGTAAAGCATTAGAGCCTATCGGTGCTACTTCAAAGAGCATCACTTTTAATACTATCGGCGAGCAAATTGTAAACTTTGATTTTAAGGTGAATCCCACCAAATCATTCCAGACCATAAAAGTGACCACTTCGGGTGCTGGCGAAAATGCTTCAAGTGAGACGGAAATCGATATTGTGAATCCAAATCCGATAGCTACAAAAAGTTCGTTGTATACAATAACGGAAAATCAATCTCAAACTATGGATTTTTTCACTTTTGGAACATCGGGCACCAATTCGGCTTTTATCGAATTTTCGACCCTACCTCCAATGGATTTTTCGAAACGAATGGAATATTTGGTTCGTTACCCGCATGGTTGCGTAGAACAGACTACTTCAGCCGCATTTCCGCAGTTGTTTTTAGCAGATGTCATGGATATTACTTTTGACAAGAAAA
>CALBVX010000128.1 GCA_937969515.1 uncultured Croceitalea sp.
AGAAAATTAGTACTTAATTCTATGAAAAGATCGTTCATTATAATAATAACACTAATTGCCATAGTATTAGGCTCAACGAATAGTTTCGGTCAAGTTAAAACGGAAATACTGCTTGATAGTCTTGAAAGTTATATTCAAAGGAAGCTTATTCCAGGTGCAATGATTAGCATTGTTACTGCCGACACTACAATCTTTGTGGGTGGTATAGGTTTTGCAGATATTCAAAAGAAAGAAAAAGTTACGGAGCAACATTTATTTCGCCAAGGGTCAATTTCCAAATCATTTACGGCTATGGGGCTTTATAAATTACTTGGAGATTCACCATATGATTTAAGTACGCCTATAATTGAAATCGATAAGAATATTCCATTTACAAACAAGTGGAAAGACAAATCTCCAGTTAGAGTATCGCATCTTTTAGAACACACTTCAGGTTTTGAAGATTTTCATCTTCATGCCATGTACAATACAAAATACAACACTCTTCCGGCCATAATTAATTTGGTTAATGACCATAGGAATTCGTTACATTCTAGATGGATGCCGGGAACAAAAAAAGCATATGCAAATCCGAATTATATTCTTGCTGGGCATTTAATTGAAAAGATATCAAATATTTCTTTTACTGAATATGTTGATAGAAACATTCTAAAACCAATAGGGATGAGGTCTTCGGGTTATTTTTTTAATAAACCTGAGGATAAATTATTCGCTCAAGGCTACCAACGAAACGGTAAAATCTTAAATCCTATAGAATTCGCCACAATAAATGGCAGTCCGGCAGGAGACTTTTGTGCAAATGCCGTTGATATGGCCGCATACCTTCAGCACATGATCAAGCGTGACACCTCGGTATTTTCAAAAGAAGAGTTTGAGAGAATCGAAAATCCTAAGACCAGTATTGCAGCTAAGAATGGATTGATAGTTGGATATGGACTTGGTAATTATTCCATATGGAAGAATGGTTTTCTTTTTCATGGCCATGGAGGGCAAATAGATGGTTTTACCTCACGATATGTTTACTCAAGAGATGCAGATATCGGAGTGGCGGTGGCAATAAATAGAAACGGAAACGCAAACGAAATCGTCGATGAAATCTTGGAGCAGGTTTTAAGCACTGTAAATAAAATGAATGAGAATAGAAAAATAGTGCCAATTCCAGATTCAATGAAAGACGAATTTTCAGGATTTTACGAATTCAAAAGCCCCAAAAGTAAACTAACGACCTTTCCGGATGATATGCTCGCCGGATTGAAATTAGATTTTCAAAAAGAGAAAGTGATTACAAGAACCTTGTTAGGAAAATCTAAAGACACTTTATATTATGCAGGTAAGAACCAATTCTATTTAAACGATGAAGGTGTGCCATCTGTATTGTTGATAGCTAATAATTCTGAAAACAAGGTCTTATGGATAAATGATAATTATACAGTGCGGCAATCATGGTTAAAAAGAATTTTTCTTTTTTTCGGCATATTATTATCTGTAGTCTTAGTACTTGCTTTCACATTGTCTAGTTTGATATGGCTAATCAGAAATGGCTTTAGAAAAAACAAAAAAAGCCCAGTCAATCAGCTTACTATTTTTGGAGTTGGCGTCTCATTTATCTTAATTTTTGTTGGTTTTGGTACAACTGCGAGTAATTTAAAATCTTTTTCAGGCATAGATTTACCCTCCGTACTCATGTATTTGAGCTCATTCACTTTTGTTATCATGTCGGTATTTTCAATTTATAGGTGTTTTAAGTTAACCGGATCTAAGGTCTTTAATGGTTTGTATATACTTACTTCTATAGGAGCGCTATCACTAGCATGGTATTTATGGAGCATTGGCTTTATTGGACTAAAAATGTGGAATTATTAGATACTGCTGAAAATCGAATTCTATGAAAAAAAATGACCTTACTATTTTACAAAGCTTCGGGATTACGGCAATCGTGGTTCTTGGAATGCTCTTGTTTAGTCCAATGAGTTTACTATTGGGTAATTTTATGGGCAAAGAACCTGCAACACTTATCTACTATCTTTTGGCCATAGGAGTGCCTTTTTGGATTATAAGCGCCATTCGAAAGAGTAAGATCAATAGCAACGCTTTCAATTTCAAGATTGAAAATAAAAAGATAATTCCCTTCATTATCATTGCGGCTGTAGCTTTGCTTTTTGGTCTAATTTTTCCTATTACAAACTTGATTCCAATACCAGAAAGTATTAAACAAGTCTTTTTGTCCTTTAGCAATCAAACAGGAATTTTTGCATTTATCTTAATGGTGTTTGCTGCGCCAATTCTCGAGGAATTGATTTTTAGAGCGATTATATTGGATGGTTTACTAAAAAAGTATACTCCAATTACTGCAATTATAGTCTCCAGTTTCCTTTTCGGACTAGTTCATTTAAACCCATGGCAATTTGTAACAGGTTTTGTAATAGGCATTTTTTCAGGATGGGTGTATTATAGAACACAGAGTATATCATATTCCATAATAATTCATGCGACAGCTAATTTTAGCGGGTATTTGGTCCGATATTTTGTGGACATGGACTCTACCATGGATAAAACGCTAACAGAGCTTTATGGTGGATTATTAAACCTAGTTTTAGCGATTTGTGGTTCAGTTCTTCTAGTACTAGTTTGTATCTATTTTTTGAATAAAGAGTTTGCTAAGAGAAAAAGCATAAGCGAAGGGAAAAATGGTATTTTTTTATTGATTCTGTATTCCACAATTTCAATTTCTTCATGCAGTCCAGAGGTGAAGTCCGAATTTTCTGAAATTCAGAATTATTTGAATGCGTTAACAACAAAAGATTTTTCGGGAGCAATACTAGTTGCTAAAGAAGATAGTATAATTGACTATAGGGCCTATGGCTATGCAAACATCGAACACAAAATTAAGAATGAGGTACACACTAAATTCAATCTCGCCTCCATTACCAAAATGATAACGGCAGTTGGTGTTTTAAAGCTTTATGATGAGGGTAAAATTTCTTTGGAAGAACCGATTGGAAAATATCTACCTAGTTATTCAAATGAAGAAGTTAAAAACAGTGTTACCATTCATCAACTGCTGTCTCATACTTCAGGACTTAATAATTTCTATACTGAAGAACGGTTTTTAGCAACGGATAAATTACAGTACAAAAATGTAAGTGACTTTGTTCCACTTTTTGAAAATGACACCCTCTTATTTAAACCTGGTTCAAAGTATCATTATAGTGCATCAGGGTTTGTGTTATTAGGTTTGATTATTGAAGAAGTCAGCGAGCAAAATTACTATGACTATATTAAAAATGCTGTTTTTAAACCTGCACAGATGGAAAACGCCTCGGTATTTGAAATAGATGCAATAACAGAAAACAGAGCTGATGGCTATACTTCTCATTTTGGAGAAATGGAAACGCTTAAGAAAAATGAATCTTACCTTTCAAAAGCGTCCCCGGCAGGATTTCATTATGCTACTGCTGAAGATTTGTTCAATTTTTCAAAGGCATTAAGAAAGGGCAAATTGCTTAAAAAGGAAACGGTAAAACTAATGCATCAACCAAAAACCAAAGGCTACAATACTCATATTGGTTATGGAGTAGACATTGATTCAAGGTATAATCAAAAGATTACCGGCCATAGTGGAGGTTGGTATGGAATTCACAACGAATTACTCCATTTCACAAAAGACCAATACACGGTAATCATCTTATCGAATCAAGATGATGATGGAAAAAAAGGAGCTTCAGGAGTAAAGAACTTTTTTATCCAATTATTTGCGAAAAAGAACTAACTAATAAACGTGTATTAAAATAAAATCATCAAGAAAAATTTCAGAATTATGCATAAAAACATATTATTTTCAGTAATCTTTTTATTGGTAAGTGTACAGCTGTCAGCTGCTGCTTCAAAAAAATGCTTTCCTTCCATTCAGGTGCGAAACGATTCGACTAGAATCGCCGAACTTGACCGCTATTGGGAACGATTAAATAAAACTGTAATAGAGGGTGATTTTGAAGGGAATAAAGATTGCTTCCATAAAGATGCCGTTATCGTATTTGCGTCAGGAAACAACAAGACTTCTGTGCCAATTTCGACTGCGCTGGAAGGTTGGAAGAAGGGGTTTAAAGATACTAGAGAAGGGAAAATAAAAGTGAATATAGAACTTCGTTTTTCTCAAAGAATTGGCAACGAAACTACTGCTCACGAAACGGGAATATTTGTTTATACATCTACTGACATCAATGGTGGAAACACAACGAGGTTTATCATTCCTTTTGAAATGCTACTCGTAAAACGTAATAATAAATGGTACGCGATGATGGAATATCAAAAACCACTTGCAACTCAAAAAGAATGGGACGCTCTACAATGAGAGTATTTGAAAACATAGCACTGGCATACTGAAAATTTCAGAGACGTTTCATTTCTAAGTTGTATGTTCTATTTGAAATGATTAAAGAAAACATTCACATAAAACGAGAGATAATATACTGTATAGAATTATTTGTAACGAACGGAAAGATTATTGTAAATCATTAAAGCTTCGCGACCGCGTTGTCAAAGTCGGGCAATGCTTCAACAATAGTATTGGTAACTTCTTGGCCAATTTCATCGGCATATTGAGCGTAAACCGTGTAGCCTACAACTAGCATTCCTATAACTAAAGACCAGATAAGGATTCTTGCAGGAAGTAATTTTTCAGAAGCTTTCACGCCAAATTGATTAAGTTGGTTAACTAAAAGTAATCTAAAAAAATTAGATTAACAAATACTTAACAAATCTAATATCTTGTAAAGCAGTCGACTACCCTAAAATAGGGTCCTATTTAAGCATTATGCGTGCCGTCACAGTAGGGTGGATTACTTGTTTTTTTACAAGTACATAAATAGGCTTCTTTGTTTTCTTCAACACTAAAACCCATAGACGGGGTAGCATTATGTGTTCGATGAGAACCATCACAAAAAGGCTGGTTTGTGCTATGACTACAAGTGCACCATGCGTAACGTTTGTCTTTTTCTAAATCAACTTTAATAGGGCTGTAAGAATCGCTCATTTCTAATCATTATTATCAACTAAAATTAACGTAAACCTTTCTAAGAATTAAAATAAATAAATAAGACAACTTAGCGTAACAGAATTGCAATCGCCCCAAACGCCGTGACCACCAAAATAAAGATGCGATATTGCTTTTCGTTAATCAACTTCACCAGTTTTACGCCCGTAAAAAGGCCAAATAAAATAGCAGGCACTAATTTTAAATTTATGACTAAGGTTTCTAAAGAGATAGTCTCCCAAACAAATAAATGAAAAGGTAACTTAAAGAGATTGGTAATTAAAAAAAGCCAAGCTGCTGTGCCAACAAATTCGTTTTTAGGCAAGCGCATAGCCAAAAAGAAAAGATTGGTAAAGGCACCTGCGAGATTGCCTATCATTGTACAGATACCTGCAAAAACACCTGTGCCGCCTGCAAAGGCCCAATGAGTAGGCACTGATTTTGATTTTCGTCTTTCCCAATAAATCAAAATGGCCAGACTTATCATAATTACCACGACCATGCCAATTTTAAATTGCTTCTCGGGCAAATCCTTACCTAGAAAAACTCCGATTAGAATACCAGTGAGCATCCAAGGTAAAAACTTGCGAATGTACTTCCACTGGGTATGTCTATTGTAGTAGATTACGGCAAAAACGTCACCTACCAAAAGCAAGGGCATTATCAGGCCTGTAGATTGCTTTGCGCCAAATGCAAGGGCCATAAGGGTTACATTAAAAATAGAGAGGCCTTTGAGCCCGGCTTTTGAAATACCAAGCAAAAAAGAGGCGGTTGCGGCCAACACCCAACCGATTATGGAAACTTCAATATTCATGCTTGGTGGTTAATTCTGATGTTATTGGTGGAACCTGAGTTTAGGTTGAGCGAATCTAAGGCAAAAATATTTTAAAAATCGATATCTTTAAAAATCGACCAAAACCAACTTATGGAACTCAGTACACTTGACTACGGTTTTATTATAATTTTCTTCTCACTTGTTTTAGGAATTGGAATATACGTTTCCAAAAAATCAGGAAAGAATTCTTCAGAATTTTTTCTTTCGGGCCGCACTATGCCTTGGTGGCTATTGGGACTTTCTATGGTAGCCACAACGTTCTCTACCGACACCCCCAACTTAGTTACTGATATCGTGAGAACTTCAGGGGTTTCTGGAAATTGGGTTTGGTGGTGTTTTCTATTAACAGGTATGCTCACCGTTTTTGTATATGCCAAGTTATGGAGAAAGTCTAATGTAAAAACGGATCTAGAATTTTATGAGATGCGCTACGGAGGTAAACCAGCGAGTTTTCTTCGAAAGTTTAGATCTATATATCTAGGGGCGCTGTTCAATGTAATAACCATGGCATCCGTTACCTTGGCGGCTATAAAAATAGGCGGTATTATGTTGGGTCTAGAGCCTTGGGAAACCGTTGTCGGAGCAGGACTCATAACGGTAATTTTTAGCGCATTAGGGGGTTTTAAGGGAGTAGTCTATACAGATTTTCTTCTATTTTTTGTAGCCATGGCAGGTGCAATTGGAGCGGCATTTTATTTGGTAAATATTCCTGAAGTGGGAGGCATTGAAGCTTTGATAGCCCACGAGAATGTTGCAGGCAAACTAAATATATTACCTGATTTTGATAATACCAGTGTACTTATAACCATGTTTATTATCCCTATTGCAGTGCAATGGTGGAGTTCTTGGTATCCAGGAGCTGAACCTGGCGGCGGCGGTTATATTGCACAACGCATGTTGGCTGCCAAAGATGAAAATCATTCTATTGGGGCCACCTTCTTTTTTAATATTATGCATTATGCTCTTCGCCCATGGCCATGGATTTTAGTGGCCTTGGCATCTTTGGTGGTTTATCCGGATATTGCTAGTATAGCATCGGCATTTCCTGAAGTGGCTGAAAGTAAATTGGGTCATGACCTTGCATATTCCGCCATGTTGACCAAATTACCAAGCGGACTTTTAGGAGTGGTTTTGGCTTCATTGGTTGCAGCGTACATGAGCACCATTTCAACACAATTGAATTGGGGTTCTTCTTATATTGTTTTTGATTTTTACAAACAACAGATAAATCCTGATGCGACAGAAAAGCAGATGGTTGCAGTGGGTAGAATCTCTACTGTAATATTGATGGTGCTTAGTGCATTATTAGCGCTAACGCTTCAAAACGCATTCGAAGTTTTTGACCTTTTGGTAACCTTCGGCGCAGGAACAGGATTAGTCTTTATTTTACGCTGGTTTTGGTGGCGTATCAATGCATGGAGTGAAATTACGGCGATGTTCGCCTCAGGAATCATCTCAATTCTATTGGTAAAAACCAGTTTGGGCGACATATTATTTGACCCTATAACGGGAGTTTTGCCAGAATGGGCGAACTATCCTTTTGTGGTGGTGGTTACTACAGCAATTTGGGTGGCGGTTACGTTTATGACAAAACCTGAATCTGATGCAACGCTGCGCTCATTTTATAAAAAAATACAGCCCGGAGGACCAGGATGGGCAAAAGTGGTTTCAAAAGCAACCAGAGATAATGAGGAGATTAGTACAACTAACGAAAAATGGAGCGTTCCCTCTGGTATTGGCGCAATGTTAATAGGAGTCGTTTTAATTTATAGTATCATGTTTGCCACAGGGTATTGGATTTATGGTGAAACCACATTGGCGCTAACGCTTACGGGCATTGCTATTGTAGCAGCAATTTTATTGGTACGTACTTGGGGTAAAATGAAGTCAACTATTTTATAACATAGACATGAAAGACAGGATATTAGCGATTGATATTTTTAGGGGCATGACTATTGTTTTGATGATCTTAGTCAATACGCCTGGTACATGGTCTAACGTATACGCCCCTTTTTTGCATGCAAAATGGCATGGTTATACGCCGACCGATTTGGTTTTCCCTTTTTTCTTATTTATTGTTGGCACTTCAATAGTGTTTGCATACCAGAACAAAAAGACAAACGCTGGCACCTACAAAAAAATAGCTATTCGAAGCTTAAAACTGATAGGGTTAGGGCTGTTTTTGGGTGCATTCATGCTAAGCTTTCCATTTATAAAAGACTTTTCAGAGATAAGATTTCCAGGAGTTTTGCAAAGAATAGGGGTGGTTTTCTTTTTCGCTTCGATACTTTTTATAAATCTTGACTGGAAAAAACTTATCGGCGTTTCAGCTATTCTTTTAATAGGATATTGGCTGTTGATGACCTTAGTGCCAGTCAACGGAATAGAATCCACTTTAGACCGTGCGCCTAATAATTTTGCAAACTGGTTAGATGTAAAAGTATTCGGAACCCACAATTACAAACCAGACTATGATCCCGAAGGATTGTTAAGCACAATTCCATCAATTGTAAGTTCGTTGTTAGGAATTTTCACAGGCCTAATATTATTGTCAAAACAAAAGAAAAAGGCAACTATACTATTTGGTCTGGGAGGGTCGCTACTATTAATAGGCCATTTATGGGATTTTGTATTCCCTATTAACAAAGCGCTGTGGACAAGCAGTTTTGTTTTGGTCACAGCTGGTTGGGCCAATGTGGTTTTAGCATTGATTTATTACCTAACGGATGTAAAGAAAATTGAATTTGGTAGTATATTCAAATACGCTGGGGCAAATGCTATTGTGCTCTATTTTTTATCAAGCTTTATCAGCAATGTAATGGGGCTCATTAAGGTTGGTGAGTACTCCTTACATGGCTGGTTGTTTCAAAAAGTTTATGTCCAAGAATTTATCTCTTTAGAAACTTCTTCCTTACTTTATGGGTTAAGTGTAGTTGCTTTCTATTGCCTATTGGCTTATGTACTTTATAAGCGTAAGATTTTTGTTAAGGTATGAGATTTACTATTAGCTTTTCCTTCATAAAATGACTGGGTCAATCTTGATTCAAAACGAACTAATAAAGTCCTTCAATAATCACAAAGCTTAATTTTTTATTCAAAACTCGAAGCTCACCTATGTCTTCAATGTTCCTAAAAATCATAAAAGGAAAACCAATAACTGTGTCCAATTATCAGCTTACTAGGGGAGGTTTAAAAATTAGTATACTTATTAATAAAATGTTAAAAACATTAGTTTTCAGTAAGAAATTACTACTTTAGAATGAATCTTAAAAAGTATTAAAAATGAGAAATTACTTACCTTTTTTTGTGTTGATGTTTGGTTTAATTTCCTGTTCAAACAATTCTTTTGATGAGCGCGCAGTAGAAGAAAATTTAAGCGCAGTAGAATTAAATGGGCCTGTTATATGCTCAGGTTATGGAATTTATGAAGATTTCGTATATGATTGCGGTTGGAAAAAAGGTTATAATGATTGGGTAACTCAATACAATGCTGTTGCTGGAACCAAAGATGATGCAGATTGTCTTAAGATTAAAGTCAAAGTAATCGAAGTGGGTGGAAAAATAAAAGCATCTACCACTACTACAAGTAAAGGTACTGCTGAATCAGTTGCAATAATTCAAGAAACTAAAAATCTTAATCAGGATTATTATAATGAATTGTTTAATAATACGAACGGGTCATATTTTCAAGGAAAAATCGCGGGTTATTTAGCTGGTCGTGGTCAACAGCCCTATGCCGAGAA
>CALBVX010000129.1 GCA_937969515.1 uncultured Croceitalea sp.
AAACCTTGCACAATTATAGCACTGGATTGTACCCCTACATTTCCGGCCATAGCCGCGATCAATGGTGTAAACAGAAATAAAACCGTGTATTGTCTAAACATTTCTTCAAAACCTCCCATAATTACAGCTGCGGCAGCACCACCAAAGAGACCTAATACCAACCATGGTAGTCGCGCTCTGGTCAACTCCCAAATACTATCGTCGGCCTCAACATCTTGTGAGATTCCCGCGGCCATTTGATAGTCTTTGTCTGCCTCTTCTCTGATGACATCAACAATATCGTCAATAGTAATTCTACCTACCAATCTTCCAATCTCGTCGATTACCGGAATTGCCTCTAAATCATATTTAGACATGATTTTAGCAACTTCTTCAGGCTTTTCATTCACATTAACAGAATCTACTTTCGGAATGTAAACCGTTTTAATATGTGCTTTTGGGGAAGTTGTGAGCAAATCTTTAAGGGAAAGTCTGCCCTTTAGCTTGTCATCATCATCAACCACATAAATGGAATGCACTCTTGTAACGTTTTCTGCTTGTGCACGCATCTCTTTTACGCAGGTGGTAACGGTCCAATTCTCTTTAACCTTAACCAATTCTTTTGCCATTAATCCTCCAGCGGTATTGTCATCGTATCTAAGAAGATCAACAATATCTTTGGCGTGCTCTCGATCTTCAATTTCAGAAATTACCTCTTGAACGATTTCTTTTGGCAGTTCACCAACAATATCCGCCGCATCATCTGTGTCCAGTTCCTCAATCTCCCCGGCAATTTCTTTAGGGGATAAATTGTTTAATATGGCTTCCCGTACGTCTTCATCAAGTTCCGTAAGAATGTCGGAAGTTTTTTCGCTATCGAGAAGTTTGATAAGATAAGTAGCTTCTTCTACTTCTAATTCATTGGCAATTTCGGCAACATCGGCATAATGAAACTCTTTCATTTTTGCCCGCAGATTGACATCGTTCTGATGTTCTATCAGTAATTGAATTTCTTCTAGGAGTTCATCTGTGAGTTTAAACGGTGTCATTTGCAATTCGCTTGGTCAATGAAATAAAATCATTAAAGGCCATCTGTTCTAGGCGTCGGTCAAATATAGTATCTTCTTTGAGATTATCAGAAAGATTAAAAGACTTAAGGCTATTCCGTAAGGTCTTTCTACGTTGGTTAAAAGCAGTTTTTACTACCTGATAAAAAAGTTTTTCGTCGCAATCGAGTTGAAAATCTTTTTTTCGAGTGAGTTTTAAAACGCCTGATTGCACTTTTGGTGGAGGATCAAAGACTTGTGGGTGAACGGTAAATAAATATTCTGCATCATAGAACGCCTGCACCAAAACGGAAAGAATACCATAGGTTTTATTGCCCTCTTTTTCACAGATACGTTGCGCGACTTCTTTTTGGAACATACCTGAAAATTCAGGCACTTGTTGCCGCATTTCAAGCATTTTAAAAACAATTTGGGTAGATATGTTATAGGGGAAATTTCCTGTTATGGCAAATTGCTCATCGCCATAGAGTTCTTTTAAATTGTATTTGAGAAAGTCCGCTTCAAGCACTTTAAAGCTGCTATTTTTTTGTACTACTTTAGGATGCTCTAACGGAAAGCTATGGTTAAGATAGACGATAGACTCGGAATCTAGGTCCATAGCAACCAAATTAATACCTCGCATCAATAAGAACTTGGTCAATACCCCAGTACCTGGGCCTACCTCGATTACATTTGAATAACCGTCTAAAGAAAGGGTTTCCGCTATCTGTTGCGCTATTTTGTCGTCTTTTAAAAAATGTTGCCCTAAATGTTTTTTGGCTTTAACGGCACTATTGTCATGGTCGTTGGCAGCACGCTTATTTTTTTTGAACGAACCTTTTTTATTGTGCGATTTAGCCATGGGTATTTTTTAATGTACGATAGTAATTCAACTGAATCGTAGTGAACCTTACGAATGTAATTCTGTAATAATTTCCATTTCTGTTCTAAAGGCCACAAATTTGTTAGGGAAAAGTTTCATGCCTTCACTCCGCATGTTATCGGCATCTTCTTTGTAGTATGCCTGCAAGGTTTCCATATTCTTGCAGGTATACTGTACGGAATAGGTTATGCCTCCCATATCTTCATCAACAAGAACTCTGCACATTTTGGCCTTACTAAACTTTTTGGTGGCCAACATATCAGGAATATGCTTTGTTTTTATCCAAACGAGCCAATCATCATGCACACTCTCTTCAATGTTAATGGTTACATTGTATATGATTTCTTCCAAATTTTCTTGATTTTAATGACAATTTCGAGCTTGGTTTGTTGCCCAACAACCGATAGGCTCAATAATAACCATTAATTGATTAAATCTCCTCTTAACTTGCGAAAATTTTTACGCGCTTGCGGAAAATAGTAGCTGTCTTGGTAATTGTAGATGATTTTCTCGTAATGTGGTTTCGCCTTATCAGGTTCGTTGAGTTTGTTTTCATACAATTGCGCTAAACGAAAATGGGCATCGTCCGCTAAGATTCCCGAGGTGTAAAATTCTATGATCTTTTGGTAATTGAACCTTGCAGCATCATATTTTTTCTGTGATTCTAATAGTTCTGCTTGTTTTAAAAGTGCTTCATCTTCAATTTTTTCACCCTTATGGTTTTGCAGAATATCTTCTAGGTTGTCAATAGCCTGTTGTGTTTTATTTTGATAGACCAATAAATCAGCTCGCGCATATTTTTTTAGTGCCGTCTGCGTAGAATCTTCTATAGAATTATCAGAAATTAATAGGCTTAACTGCATGGCATCATTTGCGATTAATTGTGAGGTCGAACCTCTGAGCACTTTTAATTGGGTCAAAGCCCAATCAAAATCTCCTTTATAGAAACTGGTCTGTGCCACTTTAAAACGGGCGTCTTGCCCAAGAACATCATTCTTTAGACTTTTCTGTATTTGCGAAAAGTAAATTAAAGCTTCATTAAAACGCTGGTCATAGACCAAAATGTCTCCTAAGGCCATTTTTACATAGGCTTTGCCAAAACGACTAAGGGGTAATTCCAAGCCTTTTTTTAAGATAGCTATGGCAGGTTCTGGTCTTTCTTTTTTGAAGGTTAAAAAATTGGCATAGGCTATCTGTAGCAGCAGTGTTTTTCTCTGGTAGCCATAGTTTTCTATCAAAGACTCAAACTCTTTTTCTATAGCATTTAATTTTTTCTCATCTGCGTTCAACAGATCGATATCTATAAGGCTAAGTTGTGCATTAAGCTTTACGCCTGGATCCGTTGCTTTTTCTTTAATATACTCGAATACTGTTTTTGCAATTTCAATATCGTTTTCCTCTTTTGCAATCTCACCAAGGTTTTTAAGGCGGTCGAACGAAACTTCATCGGTACGCTTAAAAATGGCTTTCTCTTGGGCAAAGGCGCTTTTGTACTGCTTTTGTTGCACAAAAAGCCAGCTTAAGAGTTCGTTCCAGAGAATATCAGGGTTCTTTTGCGCATTTTGCAATAGGGTTTTTCTTAGCAGGGCGTTGTTGGTGTTGTCGGGTTCTTCCGTAATAAAATCATCTATATTTCTAAGTACGTTGGAGCGGGAAGATTTTCCTTCATAAATAAGCTTTAAATACGATTGAAACATTTTTTCAATGTCACCTTTTTCCCCATAGATCCTGGCCAACTGAAAGTCGTAATTTAATTCTGGTTTTAAACGCATTGCCTTGGTGTATGCAGAAACGGCCTCGTCTAAAAGTGCATATTGCTGAAAACGATACCCGACACTATACCCGAAATTTGGATTTTCCTCTAAAGAATTTATCGCTTTTTCATAGTATTCCGAAGCTTTTTCGGGGAGGTTTTGAAGGGTATAATTATACCCTAATTCAATATAAAAGGTGGGGAACACAAATTCTTCTTGTAGTTTGCCCAAAAGGAATTTTTCGGCTTCCTCATAACGTTCCAATTGCTGGTAACAGGCAATAAGACCTTCTGAATAGTCGGTTCGGCGAGGATTTTTCTTTACAAGTTTCTCGTAAAAGACAACGGCTTTTTCAAACTCACCATCGCCAAAATATTGTTTTGCCAAAAAATCATCTTGCCCATTGATGGAAGCAAGAAAAAAGAAGCAGAAAAAGCAAAATACATATCGCATTGCTCAAATATAACGCAGAAAACGTACGTAGCATGTTAAGTGATTCTGAAATTAGCTGATTAGCACCGCACCAGAGAACTTTTCTTTGCATGTAAAAACATGTACTGATTTTCGTCGTTGTGGACGCCACGAGGGAAGCGGACCTATGAATACCTTTAAAAAACAATAGAAAAGATATTGGTAATGCTGCACATCGGGTTGGTATATGAATTCGTAGCATGCCGAAGGGTGCTTTGATTTCATAGGAGCCATTTTTAGCCACAGTTTTTATTCCCTTTGAATACTAGAGCAGTTTTCATTTTTATAGGAGGATTGACAATTATTGTTCGCATCATTTACCTTATCGATGATGGTTTTTTTAAGAGCTTCTAACTGCTTGATTTTACTATCGATTTCATCAATTTTTTTGTTCACTTTCGTTAGCAAGGTTGCGCAATTTGCTGAATTGATTTCATACAATTCCAAAATTTCGCAAATTTCGTTTAAGGTAAAACCAAAACCTTTTGCCCTCTTTATTAAAATTAATCTATCAAGATTCTGCTGATTGTAGTTTTTGTAGTTATTCCATTCGGAATCGGTTCTACTAACTTTAATTAATCCTTTCTTTTCATAAAAGCGAATAGTATCTCTTGACAACCCTGTTCTATCGGAAATTTCCCCTATTAGCATATTTTTTTATTAAAAATAGCATTTTTTCTTGACCGTGGACTATACTCCATGGTTTAACTTTGGAATTCCTAAAGTATTAGCAACCTAAAATGAAGACCGTAAAAATTATTCATCTTGTATTGATTTCCATTTTGTTATTTACATTTTGGGCAGCGTTTGCGCTCTTGGTGGTTAACCCAATTTATAAGGCAGACCTTCCAGGTTATGTGCTTGGAGAGCTATGTATTTGGGAGTACATTGCCATGTTTGTAGCCATATTAGTCTCTTTTTTGATAACCAAATATTGGGGATATCCTGAAGTCAAGGTAATCGAAAGTCAAAAGAAGCTAGTTCTCAATATAAAGTACATCTATTTTCTTTTGGGCTATTTTTTTATTGCATGTACAATAGCAATTTGGCAGTTTTGGTTGTTTAGTCAAAAGTTTTAAATAAATCGTATAAATTGAAAAGAACAAAAAGCTAACTAACTGATAATGAAATTAATTCAAAAAATCTTCAAAATAGTTTTCGTGGGTCTTATAGTATTGACCTTAATCGTTGTGGCGCTTTATGGGCATTCTGATATGCCACTAGAAGATCTAAAAGAGAAATATGCACAATCATCATCTTCATTTGTTTCTGTAGATGGAATGAACGTCCACTTTCGTGATGAGGGGAGTATAAATGATACTATACCTTTAGTTTTACTTCATGGCACTGGAGCAAGCCTCCATACTTTTAACGATTGGGCATATAAATTAAAACAGGACTATCGCGTTATTCGAATGGATTTACCTGCATACGGTTTAACGGGTCCTTTTCCTAATGGAGATTATAGCATCGACAACTATGTGCACTTCATCAAAAATTTTCTGACCGCTCTCGGAATTGAAAAATGTGTGCTCGGTGGAAATTCATTAGGTGGAAATATTGCTTGGAATTTTGCCACTCAACATCCTGCTATGGTACATAAACTTATTTTGATTGATGCCTCTGGTTACTCAACAAAACCAACAAGCGAACCCTTGGCTTTTAAAATACCAAGGATGCCCGTTCT
>CALBVX010000130.1 GCA_937969515.1 uncultured Croceitalea sp.
TTTTCAAAGAAAGAATTACATTTTTCTTTTTATAGGATTGGGGCTTATTGCCTTGGGTTTTATACTGATGGCTGGTGGTGGAAGTGACGACCCCAATGTATTTAATCCTGAAATCTACAATTTTAGAAGAATTCGTCTGGCACCAACCCTAATTCTTATCGGATTGGGCATACAGATATACGCTATCTTGTTGAACCCTCACAAAAAGAAAGAATAGTTTGGAAATTATTGATGCTATTATTCTCGGAATCATACAAGGCTTAACCGAGTTCTTACCCGTATCTTCAAGTGGGCATTTAGAATTGGGAAAAGCCATTTTAGGGGATGATTCCATTCCTGAAGAAAGTCTCTTATTTACCGTTGTACTTCACTTTGCCACAGCACTTAGTACTATTGTTGTGTTTCGAAAAGATGTTCTTGATATTTTTAAGGGCTTGTTTCAGTTTAAGTGGAACGAAGAGGCAAAATTTGCTTTGAAAATCATTATTTCAATGATACCTGCCGCAATCGTAGGCTTCTTTTTAGAAGATTTTATGGAGGTCTTTTTTGATGGGGCCATCATTATAGTTGGTATTATGCTAATCGTTACGGCGGTGTTATTATATCTGGCCGATATGGCAAAAACCACCGAAAAAGATGTTTCTTTTCGAAGTGCTTTTGTTATTGGTTTAGCCCAAGCGGTAGCGATGTTACCTGGCATTTCTAGAAGTGGTGCTACTATTTCGACTTCAGTTCTTCTCGGTATCGATAAAACCAAATCTGCACGGTTTTCTTTCTTGATGGTAGTTCCTTTGATTTTTGGAAAAGTTGCCAAGGATATTTTAGGTGGAGAGCTCAATTTTGAAAGTACGCAAATGGCTGCTATGGGAGCAGGTTTTGGAGCCGCATTTATAGCAGGGCTTTTTGCCTGTACTTGGATGATTCAATTGGTGAAAAAAAGTAAGTTAAGCTACTTTGCCATTTATTGCTTAGTGGTAGGTTTAATTGCCATTGCTTGGAGTATTTGGGGTTAACATTAATTTAATAGATATGTTTTTAGGTTTAGTTGGTCCGTTTCAAATTTTAATTGTAGCTCTTCTATTTCTGGTAGTTTTATCTTTTATCATATATAAACTTACCAAGAGAAATAAAAAATAATTTTCATATATAAACTGATTCATCGATTTGATTGGCAAAGAAGATTTTCTAGAAGGTCAAATTCTACTGATTGACAAACCCCTGAACTGGACCTCTTTTCAGGCGGTAAATTCTTTAAAATGGGGGATTCGAAAAAAATTTGATCTTAAAAAAATCAAAATTGGCCACGCCGGAACACTTGATCCTTTAGCAACAGGACTGTTGATCATCTGTACCGGGAAATTTACCAAACGTATTCCTGAACTTCAGGGGCAAACTAAAGAGTATACCGGCACTATAACTTTGGGCGCAACAACACCGTCATTTGATTTGGAGACGGAAATAGATAAAACATATCCGACAGAGCACTTAACCAAAGAACTTATAAAAAATACCACATCTAAATTTTTAGGGAAAATAGAACAAATACCGCCTATTTTTTCTGCACTAAAAAAAGATGGTAAACGCTTGTATGAATTTGCAAGGGAAGGAAAAACCGTGGAAATAAAATCACGCCAAATCGAAATATTCGAATTCGAAATTACCAAAATTCAACTCCCAGATGTCCATTTTAGGGTAAGCTGCAGTAAGGGCACCTATATACGCTCACTAGCCCATGATTTTGGTAAGGCATTAAATTCTGGCGGGCATCTTTCTTCCCTTAGAAGAACCAAAATAGGCGATTATAACGTAGATAATGCTGTGAGTCCTGATGGTTTTAAACAAACTATGCTTTAGAATAGTAGCATTACCACTAGTTTGCTTTAACCGTCAAGATGAAATATTTTTATAAAAAATCGGTTATAGTAAGACCATGAACCTGAATAGAAAGCAGTTATCGTTAATAATTACCATTTTTTCAATGGCTATTGTGCTATTGCTTTTGTATAGTATTCGTCTAGGCGCCAAACAAGAAGACGAATATGTAATCGAGATGGCCTTAGCTGACGAAGATCTTGAAGAATTATTGCAAGAAGAGGAAAAACGTTTGGAAGAAATGGCCTCAAATGCCGATCCAATAAAAAGTCATATGGCTTTTAATCAAACTGCAAAGCCAAGTGTTGGAAGCCCCGAGCCTTTGAAGACACTTCAAGAAATCATGGAAGAACGGGCCATGAATGAAGCTCCAAATGACTTATTGACTTCAGATGGCGGCTATGCAGCAAATCTGAAAGAACTTGCCAAACAGCGCGAAGAAAAAAAGAAACAGTTGGGGGAAAAAGAAGCCCAGAAAAAGGAGTTCACAAACAACCTTGCTGAAAAACGAACTTCTATATCTTATTCTTTGGTAGATAGAAATGCTTATGACCTGCCACCACCAATCTATACTTGTATTGAAGCCGGCAAAGTAGTTATCAATATTCAAGTAGATTCTGACGGTTATGTAACCGAAACCAGTTTTAACGAAAAAAGCTCCACTACCACCAATGGTTGTTTGGTAGATAACGCTATGGCATACGCCGAAAAAGCCTATTTCAACTCTTCTAATAAAACATCACAAAAAGGAACTATCACCTATTTATTTCAGGGGAAGTAAACCAACAATATCGGATAAGGTATTCTGACCTTTATCTTTATTATACCAAACCTGTAAGTCTTGTTTAAATTCTGGAGTGAGCATACCATGCAAGGTCTTATAGTCTTCTACCAATTTAGTCGCCATACTTGGTCTTGGGCCCCAGTCTGCAATAACTTCTTCGGTATCATGGTCTACAATAATCAGTTTTGGAATAGACATGGCGTTATTGGTCAGAAAACGATTCATTAAATCTAAATTCTCATCTCTAAGCACAATTCTTAACTCAATATTTGGGTTGAGCTCCGCTATTTTATTTATAACAGGCAAACTAGGGGAAGCATCTCCACACCAACTTTCCGTAATCACTAAAAAAAGAAGGCTTTTATTTAGCTGCGCAATACTTTCTTGAATAGCTGCGGGAATCTTTAAAGTTTTATCCCAACGGCTCATACGCCTATCATTCAGCTGGGTATAATTTATTAAAGCTTCCGATTGAACCTCACCTGTTGTCTTACCGTTCATTGCGAGTTCATGAACCTTCTCTCTATAAATTTCGTAAGACCAAGACCTTGATAAGCTCTCGTTTATAATATCTATGGTATTTGTATCTTGTGTTGTTTGCATTTTTTTCCTTCTAACATGGTATTTGTAGTAGTTAATTAAAAAAACTTACAACGAAGCTTAGTCTATCCACTCTAAAAGAATACATTGATTTAATTGGGGTACAATTGCATTAAAATTATTATCGGCAATAATGAGCAATGATCTGTTTCCATTTTCAAAATTGGGGCCAAAAGTCATTCCTTCTAAATTATAGAGCAATCCATTGGTTAATTCAGGCCTTATATCCTCAAAATCAAAAAGCAGCGTTTTGGTAGCCGATATAAAATCCGCGCCATCTAAAGCTTCAATTGCACTAATATCCGTAGCATTGGATGTATCAACTTCATAAATTTTAATATTATACCCTCCATCGGCATAGCCTGTGGCAAAAGAACGTTCTAAAAAAAGAAACTTGGTACTACTTACAGCAAGTATTTCTACAACACCATTTAGCTCAAAAGAAGTTCCCAATGTTGCTGCTCTTGCGACTGGATCCAATTTATACGCAAATTCCTCTCCCATTACCCCTGTAGTTTTATCTATAAAGGCCACTCTAACATGTGAATTGGTGCTGGCAGTTGTAGGTGCTGGGCCATCTTGCTGTAGCGGTAATTCCATACTGACCCAATACCCTTGATTGTCTGCACTTAAAGAAAGTCCTTCAAAAGCCCCATTTTGCAGTGGCCCGTTATTTTCGGAAAAATCATTGTAACGCGATGCCAGTGTTGCAGTATTGATTAAATCGCCTTCAGCATTAGAAAAATTAACCGATGGAGGCTGATTGTTATTAATATTGCCTTCTGAAGTCCAAACAATCGTTTCTCCATCTATTCTAATCGCTTCGGGGTCATTAAAGCCATCATTAAAAATCACCCCTGAAGTATCTTTAAAAGGCACTACCGAACTGAATTGAAAATCAGTAAATCCCGAGCTATTATAGACGATATCAGCGGTATAAAATCTTGACGTATTGGGGTCATCACTTATGAGATACCATTGCCCATTTGCATAATCGATACCCGATAAACCGCCAACCCGGGTCTCCTCGAAACTTAAATCAGCGGGAATACTATATTCATCCACAAAAACCAATCCTTTTGCTTCGCTTTCATTAGCATCATTTACATCTTGCCGAGTTTGTTCTTCGCTATTGGTATCTGCGATTTTCGAATCAGAATTACCACAAGAATACAGGCCAAAGCATAAGAAAATGATCACTAAGAACTTACTTATTTTCATAGCTAAATTATTTATTATAGGGAGCGTTTCTTGATCATCCCCCCTCGAGTATCGTTAATTCGGTGCATTACTACAAAAGCTTTAGGGTCTATTTTTGAGATTTCAATATTAAGTTTGCGTATCTCTAATCGCGTGATTACGGTAAAAATCACATCATGATCTTTTTGGGTACCATGGGTGCCATACCCTCCTTTGCCTTTGTAAATTGTGATTCCACGGCCCATTTTCTCGGTAATCATCTGGCGTATTTCTTCATTGGCATGTGAGATGATGGTAACGCCCGTATACTCTTCTATACCGTCTATGACAAAGTCTAAAGTCTTTGAAGCGGACAAATATGTTAGCATAGAATATAATGCCGTCTCAATGGATAATAAGTAAGCGGCGGCCAGAAATACAAGAATATTAATAAGCACAATAATATCACCAATGGTGGTGCCCAACTTTCGGCTTAAATAAATTGCCAGTACCTCAGTACCATCTAAAACGCTACCTCCCCTTACTGAAAGTCCAATTCCGGCACCAAGAAAAAATCCCCCAAAAACAGCAACGAGTAATTTGTCTTCTGTTATTTCAGGGAAATGGACAAAGGCCAGTACCAAGGAAAGCCCTAAAATGGCAATTGTAGTTTTTATGGCAAACATTTTGCCGATCACTTTATAGGCAAGAACCATAAAAGGGATATTCACCAAAATAATCAGCACGTATAGGGGCAAAGAAGAAATTGTAGTTAGCAATAGCGATATACCTGTTGCCCCGCCATCTATAAAACTATTGGGAAGCAAGAAACTCTCTAACCCAAAAGCAGCGGTAAAAATACCTAAGACAATAAAAAAAGTATCTTTTAAAAGGGTTTTGTTGGTAATACTTGCTGTAGTATTCAAATTAGTTGGTTTTAAACCTTAAGTTACAAATTCTGAGGGTTGACCGCTAAACTTTTAAAGAGATTGGCCTTCGTTTTAAAGAATTTGTTCTGAACCTCGTTTTGCTTTAATTCGGCATCTATAAGTTTACTTTCTCGAGAATTGATGAGGAATAGCGAACTTTCTCCAAAGCTAAACTTTCTTTCTTCTGCTGCAAGTAAGGTATTGTAATCGGTTACAATATTATCGATTAATTCGTTTTGAACCACGTAAGAATCCAGTTCTCGATAAATGGCGAGTACTTTATTCTGAATTTGAACCTCGGCATTGTCTCGCTCAAACTGTGCTTCCTGTAGCTTGAACTTAGCAAGTTTTAAATCACCGCGTTCCTTTCTTAAAAAAAGTGGGAACCTAAAACTGAGTCCGCCTTTATACTGCTGTGTTTCAAAAGACCTTATCTGATCTGGAGTTTCGGTTAGAAAATTATACTCTACATCGATTTTAGGAAGTAGTTTATTTGCTTTTAGCCTTTTGTCCACAGTAAGACCGTCAATCTTAAAATTAAGAGATTTTAGTTTAGGATGATTTTCTAAAGTAAAACTATCCAAAGGTTTACCCATTATCTCTAAAGTGAGATCAATCTCATCTGCAACTTCGGTATCGGGAATAACGTTAGGTTGCAGCTCTACCGGCACATCATTGATCCACAGAAAATTCGATAACTCCAATGACTTTTTCATGAGCTTTACCTTTGCCTGCTCTAAATTCAGCGCCCTGTTCTGCATTGCTATTTTAGCCTCAACAGTATCTATCGCAGCTACCTGCCCCGATAAGGCGCTTGTTTTCACCCCTTGAAATCTTACTTGGGCATTCTGTAGAAAATCTCTTAAGATTTCAGCATCGTTATAGGCCTGTAGCCAATCAAAATAGGCCAATGAAGCTTTGTATAGCACTTCGTTTACCAACAAGTCTTGATCGGCCTTGGCCTGCTCTCTAAAAAACTTGGCCTTCCTTAAGGTTGCCATACGCTCATTGATCCAAAAACCTTGGCCCAAAGACATGGATACACCTGCACTATACAGCCCGTCTTCCGGTAAAAACTCAGCAGGATTAATAAATTGTCCTTCATTCTGCTCAAAATTTCCTTTCAACTCAATTCCGAAATAGGTAGGAATTTTAAAGGTTGCGTTTAATCTGTCCCAATATTCCGTCTCCTTAAACTCTTTCCTATCATAATCAACTTCAATTTTAGGGTCAAAACCACCTCTAGCCTTCATCAAATTGGCCTGACCGATAGAAATTGTTAGCTGAGCTTGTTTAGCAATGGGGTGGTATTTTTTTACATAGCCCAGATACTCATTGAACTGAAGTCTTAGGGTATCTTGCTGAGCTCCCATAGGTAGTGCTAAGCAAAAACATAATATGAAAAATAATATTCTCATTTTTTTGCTGCTTTTGCCATATCGTTTTCTGGCTGATAATAATTTGGTGGGAATCCGTTAAGCTGCCTCCATAATTCGAACCAGATAGGAACATCTTCCAAAAGTGCAATGGTATTTGCTCCAGAACCGACCCTTAAATCTTTGGGCCATGGATGGTCTTCTTTATCTGGTGCCAATAAAATACGGTATCTACCATTATCACTAATAAATGTTTCAATAGCTATTACGGTTCCACCATAGGTACCGTATGATGCATTGGGCCAACC
>CALBVX010000131.1 GCA_937969515.1 uncultured Croceitalea sp.
CTATAGGGACCTTGACGATGACGGCGACGGTATCGACACCCCTGACGAGGATGCGGACGGTGACGGCGACCCGACCAACGATGATACAGATGGAGACGGCACGCCCGATTACCTAGATCCAATTGATGACACACCAGAGCCAGAAGCAATTGTAGTTAATCAAATGGTGACACCTAATGGAGACGGAAAGAATGATTTCTTATTTATTAGAGGCGTTGAAAATGCTCGCAATAATACACTAAGAATATTCAATAGATGGGGTATTGCAGTATATGAAGGTCAAGGTTACAATAACATAAATAATGTATTTGACGGAAGATCAAAGGGAAGGTCTACTTTAAGCGTAAACGATTTCCTTCCTTCAGGTATATATTTTTATATATTTGAGTACGATTCTAATCAAGGAAGAATTACAGATAGCGATTATTTCTATATCAGTAAGTAACATATAAATATGAATATGATTAAGAAGAGCATATTATTGCCAATACTTTTTATAGCAGTTACAATTCAAGGTCTGATCGCTCAACAAGATGCACAGTATACCCAGTATATGTTTAATACTATAAGTGTTAATCCCGCATATGCAGGGTCTAGAGGGCAATTGACCTTTGCCGGACTTTACAGATCACAATGGGTAGGCCTAGACGGAGCTCCAGAAACTTTTACTATAAATTTACATTCTCCGATTCGTAATAGTAGACTAGGTTATGGCCTTTCTGTGGTAAATGATAATATTGGTGATGGAGTTGTACAAGAGACCTATATAGATGGCGTAATTTCGTATACATTAGATGTTTCTCAAAATGCAAAACTTTCTTTTGGACTTAAAGGAGGTGGAAATTTTTTGAGCCTTGATTTTACAAAACTTAGAAATTTTGACGAAGAAGTTGTACAGCAAGATAATATAGACAACCAGTTTACGCCAAATTTTGGCCTAGGTGTTTATTACCATACGGATAAATTTTATGCTGGTTTTTCAGCCCCCAATATTTTGGAAACTGAATTCTTTGATAATAGCGACAATGATTCAAACGAGGTTAATTTCTTGGCAGCGGAACGAATCAATTTTTACTTTATTACAGGTTATGTTTTTGATTTAAATGGGAATTTGAAGTTTAAACCTGCCCTATTGACAAAAGCAGTTGGTGGAGCGCCCTTACAGGTTGATGTATCTGCCAATTTTTTAGTAAATGAACGGTTTAGTTTTGGAGCCGCATATCGCTGGGATGCCGCAATAAGCGCTTTAGCAGGGTTTCAAATCAATGACCAAATAATGTTGGGATTGGCTTATGATAAAGAAACTACTGAACTAGGAACAAGAAGATTTAATGATGGTTCTTTTGAAATATTTCTTAGACTAGAATTGTTGAAAAAGTTCCAAAAAACGGTTTCCCCACGTTTCTTCTAAAAACTAATTATATGTACAAAAAAGTACTTCTTTTCACAATAGCATTTATTTCAAGTTTTGGTTTAACCTACGGCCAAGAACGCCTTTTGGAAAAAGCTGATGAAAAGTATGAGGAATATTCTTTTAGACCTGCAATCGATATTTATAAAAAGGTAAGGGAAAAAGGGTTCTCTTCGCCAGACTTATTAAAGCGATTGGGCAACTCATATTATTTTAATGCCAATTATGAGGAAGCTTCAGAGATTTACAAAGAGTTGATTGAAAAGTATGATTCTGTTGTTACCCCAGATTATGTCTTTAGGTATGCCCAATCATTGAAAACCCTAGGTGAATATGAAGGGGCGGATGCCATGATGGCTAAGTTTTCTAGACTAGCTAAAGAAAGTGGTATCGATTCGAGTTTCGATGAAGATTATATGAAAAAAATCGAGGAAAACTCAGGACGATATGATATTCAACAGTTTAAGTATAATTCCAAGTATTCAGATTTTGCACCTGCGTTTTATAAAGAGGGGTTGATATTTTCTTCTGATAGGGACACTGGTAACTTAGCAAGATATCGTCATACATGGAATGCTAGGGACTTTTTGGACATTTATGAAGTCAATGAGGCCAATGAAGATAATGAAGTAGTTCAAAAGGTTTCAGGAGATATAAATACCAGACTCCATGAGTCAACATCTGTTGTTACCAAAGATGGCAGCACAATGTATTTCACCAGAAACAACTTTTTGGATGGTAAAAAGTACAAAGACGAAAAAGGAACGATCCGATTAAAAATATACAAGGCGACTTTAATAGAAGGTGAGTGGATAGATATTGAAGAATTACCATTTAATAGTGATAGCTATTCGGTTGCCCATCCAGTACTTAGTCCAGATGAAAAGGTGCTATATTTTGCCTCAGATATGCCTGGAACTTATGGAGAATCTGATATTTTTAAGGTGCAAATTGTAGGTGATGGCACCTATGGTCCTCCAATCAATTTAGGTAAAACCATTAATACCGAAGCGAGGGAAACCTTTCCTTTCATTACCCAATCCGATGTGCTATATTTTTCTTCAGATGGCCACCCAGGCTTGGGCGGTTTAGATGTTTTTGCCACGAAGATAGCTTTCGATGAATATGACCAGACTATCGTTAATGTTGGAAAACCTATCAATGGGAAGTATGATGACTTCTCGTTCATTCTTGATGAAGAAAAGACTACAGGCTATTTTGCCTCAAACCGTATTGATGGAACGGGCGACGATGATATTTATAGTTTTAAAGAGACAGAACCCATTTCTTTAGACTGCTTGCAAGACGTAACGGGTACGGTTAGAGATAGGATTTCAAATGAAATTTTGGCTGGAGCTACGGTTAAGATTATCGATGAAGAAAACAATGAGGTATCATCCACCATTACCAATGCGAAGGGAGAATATAGCCTAAGCTTAGACTGTAACCAAGGTAATTTTGTTAGGGCAATGATGGAGGGTTATGTTCCATCCGAAGAATATCTTGTAAAGTCTTATGGAAAACCAAGAATTGTCGATTTTTACTTGGAGAGAGACCTGGTAACCGGAGGATTTGGAGACGATTTGGCCAAGTTGTTACAATTAAGTACGATTTATTTTGATTTGAACAAGTTCGATATTAGACCAGATGCAGAGATTGAAATCCAGAAGGTTATTGCTGCAATGGAAAAATACCCTAGTTTAAAGATAAAAGTAAATGCGCATACAGATAGTAGAGGTAACGATGCTTATAATTTATGGTTATCACAAAAAAGAGCGCAATCTACTGTAGCATACATGATTGCTAAAGGTATTTCAGCGGATAGATTAGATGGCCAGGGATATGGTGAAGAACGTCTTATGAACGAATGCGAAAACGGTGTAAGATGCTCAAATGAGAAACACCAATTAAATCGAAGGTCCGAATTCATCATATTCGATTAAGAGCGGGTTTGTTTTAGGTATTTTTTACCTTTAAAATTAACTTCTTGCATCACTCCTTTTGAAATATAGGAAAATCATTGACAACATTTTTAGTGAGATTTACCATGCTTTTGGTCGATAACACCACAAATAGTATGCTGTAGGTCGCAATAGTCATAATTTTACATTTTGCCTACCAAGTGCTTAGCTGTGCTTGATAGGTTAGTGTTATTGAATCATGACTAAGTATTTTTTTTATATCGTACTTTTTTTGGTTTCTATAGCTGTTCATGGCCAAGAAACCTTTTTTGATAGTTTTAGTGCCGTATCTTATTCCAACAATAATGGTAGTCAGAATTTTAGTTCGAACTGGATTGAACAGAATGATGATGGAAGTCCTTCAGCTGGTAGAATTCTTATTACAGGGAATAGGCTAAGATTTAACAATTTAGATAATAGGGCCATATACAGATTTGTACCACTTGCTGGGGCTTCAAGTGCTACTTTAACTTTAGATTACGATGCTACCTCAAGAGGCGATGAAGCTTTACAAATTTTCATATACAATACCGACACAGCCACGTTCAATCTTATCGCAACGATAAATACTTCTAATACTGGATCGATATCGTATAATCTCTCAGCTGCTGAAATTGCTTCAAATCCGGCAATATATATCAATGGTGCAGATACAAGTTGGGGTGGGAGTGAAACCATATTTTTAGATAACATATTGTTTACCGCTACTTTTTCGCCTCAAATTACGATTGATGACATAAGTATTGACGAGAACGTGGGAACAGCAACTTTTACAGCTACGCATATAGGTGCGGCCACCTCAGGACCCTTCACCGTAAATTTTGCAACAGTAGATGGTACAGCTGACTCTGGTATAGATTATACGTCAACATCAGGTACAATTAGTTTTAGCGGTACTTCAGGAGGCACAGATACTGTGACAGTACCAATTTTGAATAACGCGGGTACCGAGTTGGACGAGACTTTTATTCTACAATTAACGAGTTCTTCTGATGGTTCCGTCGATATATCCGATACCGCAACGGCAACAATTACAGAACCTAATAGCCCAAGGCCTTACGAAGAGCGTTATGCCATGAACGTAGGGGGTAACTTTAAGGTTTTATCTAACACAAACCTTGAATGTGTATCTGGTTGTCCTGCAACCCCGACTACCAACAATCCCAGTGTTGTTATGGGTTATGCAGATGTAGATGCAGATAGCGGAACTGTAAATTCAAGTAGTTCGACGCTTTCTATTCCGGCGGGGGCGACAGTCGTTTGGGCAGGGCTCTATTGGGGTGGATTATATGGAAGTACAAATGCAGGTATAACCAATCCATCCGGATTGAATTCCAATGAAATAAAATTTAGAGCTCCAGGAGCTTCCAACTACACCACAGTAAACGCTACAGCTATAAATACAGAGAACGCATCGTTTGCAGGTTGGACGTCTTATTTGGCTTTTGCAGAGGTGACCTCTTTTGTGCAAGCAGGAGGTGCAGGAGACTACTTTGCTGCCGATATTGCCTTGGCTACCGGAAGCAATTTTACAGGTCCGTACGGCGGATGGAACATGGTCGTTATTTATGAAGACTCCGCCGAAAAGAGCAGAAATATTGCTATTTGGGATGGTTTTGATTTTTTCGGTTTTGGTGCAAATGATACATTCACGGTAACAGGTCTGTTAACACCATCTTCTGGTACTTTTGATACCCACGCAGCGTATTTTGGATTTGATGGAGAGGCCGGCTCTACAGGTGATTTTGTCAGTATAGAAGGTACGGCTTTGACCAATGCCTTGAATCCATCCGATAATACTTTAAACGGTACCATTTCTGAATTTGGAATAGATACCGGAGCAAGAAACCCAAACTATGCCTACAGTTGGGGTATTGATAGCGATGTTTTTGATGCCTCAGGTCTTGTTGCCAACAATGCGACCGAAATGGATGTAACCTTGGGTAGTAGCAGTGAAGGTATTTGGGGTGGAGTTTTCGTAACTTCTAATGAGATTGCTTTTCCAACGGTTGCCAATATAGAATTTTCTCCTACCACTGTGAATTTGGGTGAGGAGTCTGCAGTGACCATTACGGTTGATAATCCATCAAATGGAGTTTCTCTTACTAATTTTACACTAACAAACAATTTACCATCTGGCATTGTGGTGGCATCGAGTCCAGATGCGACCTCTAGTTGTGGCGGTACGATTCTGGCAAATCCTGGCGCAAGTTCTTTTAGTGTAAGTGGGGTTTCAATACCTGCAGGTTCTACTTGTACTTTCACTTTTGATGTAGTCACCAATGCATCTGGCAGTTTTATAAATACAATATCCGCATCAGATGTTTCAAATGATCAGAATATACCCTTATCCGGGTCTGATTCGGCGACTTTAAGTGTAAATTCTTTACCCGACTCCGATAATGATGGCTATGATGATACAGTAGATTTAGATGATGATAATGATGGTATTTTAGATACGGTAGAATGTGGTTATTCTATCTTATGGGTCCTTAATAACACAGCCGGACCTATAGAACAAAATGTAATCGACAAATTAGTTGCTATGGGTCATAGCGTTACAATAGTTGATGATAATGTTGGAGACAACGCCGACAATTATGATGTAACTTTTTTACATGAAGA
>CALBVX010000132.1 GCA_937969515.1 uncultured Croceitalea sp.
ATACAGCACGCGCTGATGGGCCCTACTCTGATCTATTACCACCATACCTGACTTAATGGTTGTTACAACATACTTTCGTTTTAATTGAAAGGTAACTTGTTGCCCTTGGGCGGTATCATCTTTACTTTCAAAAATCTCAGGAGTGTTTCCATCCGACTCAAATTCAATACTGCTAAAGCTATCGGAATTAATATCACCGTATAAATTTTCCCAACCTTCTACACTATTTTTTCTATAAGAAGAACCTTGCTTACTTATAGTTTTAACCTCTGCAAAAGGATTAAAATTGTTATCTACAACAACTTTTGGCAACACCGCTTCTTTTTGCTGGTACGCATATGGAGTATCTAAATTTCGATCACGTTCAAAATCTAAAACCGGGGCCACGCTAAATTGCCCTAAACTATGTTTGACTGTAGAACGTAAAATCGCGTATAAGGTATTCTCGTCATCAAACTTCACTTCGGTTTTTGTTGGATGAATATTGATGTCTATTGATGAAGGGTCTACCTCTAAATTTAAAAAGTAACCCGGATGAACATCTTTTTTAAGCAAACCTTCAAAAGCCGCAACAACGGCATGATGCAAGTAGGGGCTTTTTATAAACCTTCCATTGGCAAAAAAGAATTGTTCTCCCCTACTCTTTTTTGCAAACTCTGGCTTACTTATAAATCCGGAGATCTTAATAATTTCAGTTTCCTCTTCAACCGGCACCAAACGCTCATTAATTCGAGCGCCAAAAACATGAACAATGCGTTGGCGGAAATTTTCTGAAGGAAGATTGAACAATTCAGAACCATTATTATAATACCGAAACGCAACGGATGGATGTACCAAGGCGACTCTTTGAAACTCATCTGTAATATGCCTGAGTTCTACCTGGTTCGACTTTAAAAAATTACGTCTTGCAGGAATATTAAAAAAAAGATTCTTAACCGATATCGAACTTCCCTTTGGGGTAACCGCGACTTCTTGTGATACTACATTACTGCCTTCTATCTTAATATGCGTACCCGTTTCTTTGTTTTTCGTTCGGGTCTGCAAGTCTACATGTGCAATCGCCGCTATTGAAGCCAAAGCTTCACCTCTAAATCCTTTTGTTCTTAAATTAAATAAGTCTTCGGCCGAAGAAATTTTTGAAGTAGCATGCCGTTCAAATGAGAGTCGGGCATCCGTTTCGCTCATTCCGATTCCGTTATCGACAACTTGAATAAGCGCTTTACCACCATCTTTTACAATAAGCTTTATCTCGCTCGCCCCGGCGTCAATAGCATTCTCCAATAACTCCTTTACAACCGATGCTGGCCGCTGCACCACTTCACCTGCAGCAATTTGGTTCGCCACATGATCCGGTAAAAGTTTAATGATGTCGGCCATTAGGGCATATAAAATATGGATAAATCGAAATCGATGATAAAAAGAAAGATTAAAATCAGCACCCCTAAAATGACCAGAAAACGAGTTTTTACGTTCCTGTCACCTTCCGTTTTTAAGTCTTGAAAGGCAGATGAAAATTTATTTTTTAATCCTCTTGTAGTACTTGCCGTACTTCGAAATTTATCAAGTTTGTGTTCAATTTTATACGGATTACCCTCGCCCTTGTAATAGCGTGGGGTATAGTTAAAACTTTTATTTCCTCTAAGTCGTAGAAACTTGCGCATAAACTCCTTTTCCGTATATACTCAAAGGTACTTAAAATAGAAAAAACGTATGACCGCCCGTTCACAAAAAATGTTAACAGAAAGTACTTTTATAAGATTCTGAAATTATTTGCCTAAAGTGGCCATTTGTATGGCGGCAATGGCAGCTTCTATGCCCTTATTACCATGTTTACCTCCACTGCGATCAATCGACTGTTGTAGTGTATCGTCAGTAAGCACACAAAATATCACCGGTACATCGAACTTTACGTTCAAATCTTTAATTCCCTGAGCGGTCGCTCCGCAAACATAATCGAAGTGACTAGTTTCACCTCTTATCACACTTCCTATTGCGATTACGGCATCTACATTTTGGGTCTGAATGATTTTTTTACTTCCGAACACCAATTCGAAACTTCCAGGAACATTCCAACGGACAATATTTTTTTCAGTAGCTCCACAATCAATTAGGGCAGCAAACGCCCCTTTAAAAAGCTGTTCAGTGATATTATCGTTCCAAGCAGAAACAACGATCCCAAACCGAAGATTTTTCGCATTTGGGATTTCGTTTTTGTTGTAAACCGATAAGTTTTTTATCTCGGTAGCCATATGCTACTTCTTTGCGAAGCCTATTAAAGCATCTACATTATTAGCTTCAGGAGCTTTTGAAAATTCATCTTTGATACGTGTAAAGTACTGCAAAGCTTTATCGGTATAGCCCAAATCTGTTGCTATAACACCAGCTTTGTAAAGAAAACGTGGCGTAGTATAATCATTACTATCATGCGCTACCGCTTTTTCATAGTAATCCAACGCTTCTTCAGGTTGTTCAAGCTGCGCAAAAGCATCCCCTATTCCTCCTTTTGCTAATGCTCCAAGAATCGCATCATCAGAAGAAAAGTTTTCGAGATAAGAAATCGCTTCTTGGTAGTTCTGCTGATTTAGATAAGCCATTCCCGCCGAGTACGTCGCCAAGTTTGCTGCTTTAGTACCTTTATACTCATCGATAATATCTAGAAAACCATATTTACCCTCCGCCCCGTTAAGAGCTAAGTTAAGCAGTGAATCCTTGGCGGTTTCATCTACCATTGCCTGGTCAAAATATTGTTGCGGATAGTAAAGCTCGTTTGCCGCATTTGCTTCTTTTGGTGTCTGCACAAATTGTGTATAGGCCAAATACCCCAAAACACCAAGAGCCACAGCACCTATAACACCCAAGATATAGTTCTGATTTTTAGAAACCCATGCTTCGGTTTTAGATGCACTTTCGTCAAGTGTACTAAAAACCTCTGCAGTAGTACTGTTCTGTTCATCGATTTCTATTTCTTCCGCTTTATTCTTTGGCTTAAAGCCGCGCTTTTTATATGTCGCCATTCTTCATTTTATTAATCGCGCAAAAATAAAGGTTTTATCCAAAACCGAAAGGCAAATTATTCGTTATTTTTGCTAGCTGCTATCATTTAAAATCGTAAGATTTTCGAACCACCTATGTTTTTAAAACGCTTATCCTTAGTAAACTATAAAAATTTTGATTCAAAAAACTTAGATTTTGACCCTACCATCAACTGTTTAGTGGGTAAAAATGGAATCGGCAAAACCAATATTCTAGATGCTATCTACCACCTTTGTTTCGGTAAAAGCTACTTCAACCCCGTTGCAACACAAAATATTAAGCACGGTACCGAATTTTTTATGATCGACGGGGAATTCGAAAAAAATGACCGTGAAGAAAAAATTGTTTGCAGCTTTAAAAAGGGAATGAAGAAGGTCATTAAACGTAATGGCAAGGCTTATGATAAGTTTTCAGAGCATATTGGTTTTCTTCCCTTGGTTATTATATCTCCGGCCGATAGAGACCTTATTGTTGAAGGAAGCGATACGCGAAGAAAGTTTATAGATGGCGTAATATCACAATCGGACAAAGCCTATCTTCAAACCCTAATAAAGTATACTAAAATACTAACCCAGCGTAATTCGCTTTTAAAATACTTTGCCGTTAATAGAACTTTTGATAAAGATGCTTTATCTGTTTACGATGAGCAGTTACATACCTTCGGAACTGAAATATTTAAAAAACGTTCACAATTTTTAGAAAGTTTTATACCAATCTTTCAAGAACAGTATGCGAATATTTCCAAAAAAGAAGAAGGTGTATTATTGGCCTATCAAAGCAAACTTTTAGAAAATAGTTTAAGTGACTTGCTAACCAATTCCATAGAAAAAGACCGTGCGCTGCAATATACTAGTGTCGGTATTCATAAAGATGACCTCGATTTTACCATCGATGGCTATCCCATTAAAAAATTCGGTAGTCAAGGGCAGCAAAAATCTTTTTTAATTGCTTTGAAGTTGGCGCAATTCCATTTCATAAAAGAGCAGGCCAAAACCACACCGATTTTATTGCTTGATGATATTTTTGATAAATTAGATGAAACCCGGGTCGCTCAAATAGTTGCTTTGGTAGATAATGATGAATTCGGACAACTGTTCATTAGCGACACTCACGCAGATAGAACTGAAAAAGTGGTAAAAACCATCAACCAGAGTTACAAAATATTTAACTTGTAATATGAGATATTTTGCTTTTTTGATTTTTATAACTCTAATTACCGGATGTACCTCGCCGATAGCGAAAGAAAAGCTGAATATCCTAAATGGTTATTGGGAAATTACAGAGGTTGAATTTGCAGATGGTCAAAAGAAAACCTATAAGGTCAACCCTAGCGTAGACTATATTGAATTGAAGGAAATGAAGGGATTCAAAAAAAAAGTACACCCTAAATTTGATGGTACTTATGATACCTCCAACGATGCAGAACTTTTCACCTTGGTCGAAAAGGATGGTGTTTTCGCTTTTTATTACAAAAACGACCTAAGTGAATGGCATGAAAGATTAATCGTATTAGAAGAAAATCAATTTTCTATCACTAACGAAAATGATATCACCTATACGTACAAAAGGTACGAACCCATAAAAATAGAATAATGGCCAAACGATACAATTCACATATGAATTTGGGTGAAGCCTTAAATGAGTTCATTCAACAAAACAAACTTCAAAAAGGAATAGATAAGGTAGATGCCCGTGAGGCCTGGGCGAAATTAATGGGCAATGGCGTCAATAATTACACTACACAGGTAGAGCTACGAAACGAAACACTATTTGTATCGCTTTCTTCGTCTGTGCTTCGGCAAGAGCTCAGCATGGGAACTTCTAAAATTATCACCCTTTTAAACGAAGAACTAGGAAAAGACTTGATTAAAAAATTGGTATTACGCTAATAAAAAAGCCATTCTGTTTTAGAATGGCTTTTTATATCTATCAAGAGAACTGTATTAGTATACTTCTCTTCCCGCAAAGTGAAAAGAACCTTCTATAGCGGCATTTTCATCACTATCTGAACCATGTACCGCATTTTCACCAATACTGGCAGCAAACAATTTACGAATGGTACCTTCTGCAGCTTCGGCAGGGTTGGTAGCACCGATTAATGCACGAAAATCTTCGACCGCGTTATCTTTTTCCAATATAGCCGCAACTATAGGGCCTCTTGTCATAAACTCTACAAGCTCCCCAAAAAATGGACGCTCACTATGCACGGCGTAAAAGGCTTTTGCATCTCTTAAACTAAGTTGGGTATATTTCATAGCCACAATTTTAAAACCTGCAGCTGTAATTTTTTCTAATATCGCACCAATATGTCCGTTTTCAACGGCATCTGGTTTAATCATGGTAAACGTTCTGTTTCCTGTCATTTTCTAAAATTTTGCGCAAAATTACGCTTTTTCGTTTGCCATGCAAGATTAATGAGCTTTGTTTTAGCTCATAAAAGATGTGCTCATTGACATTTAAATGAACTATTGACCAGCTTTTCTTGCGCATCTCGCTAAAACCAATTGCAAGGAAACAACATAGTGCAGTTGCATTTTCCGGCCTCTCTAATGGTGATAAAATAGCTTATCTAAAGTAAACACTCTGTTATATTATTGTATCTTTGCCCGCATGAATTCGACAGATATCGCTACTGTTAAGTCCCTTCTTGCGAAGCCCCAAAAAATTGTAATAATACCGCATAAAAATCCTGATGGAGATGCCATTGGCTCCTGTTTGGCCTTAGCCCATTTTTTAAAGGCAACCGGTCAAAATCCGATGGTTATAGCGCCGAACGATTACCCAAAATTTTTAAAATGGTTGCCCAGCGATAATCTTATTTACAATTTTGAACATCAAAATTCACAATCAAAAAAGCTTATTGAAGAAGCGACCTTAATTTTTACCCTAGATTTTAATCATTTCTCTAGAACCGGGCAATTAGAACCGCTTTTAGCGGCTTCAAAAGCTGACTTTATAATGATTGACCACCACCAACAACCAGATACTTACGCCAGAGTTACCTATTCTGATGTAAACATGAGTTCTACCTGTGAAATGGTCTATAATTTTATTGAAGCACTTGACGGTACGGATAAAATTTCAAAAGATATTGCCACTTGTTTGTACACCGGTATTATGACCGATACGGGCTCGTTCAAATACTATTCCACCACCAGCAAAACACATCGTGTAGTTGCCAATTTAATTGATAAGGGTGCTGAGAACATGACAATTCATCAGCAGGTTTTTGATACTAATTCACCGGCAAGATTGCATTTGCTAGGAGTTGCTTTAAACAACTTAAAGATTCTTGAAGAATACAACACCGCATACATTACACTAAGCCAAGAAGAGCTGGACAAGCACAATTACAGTAAGGGCGACACAGAAGGTTTCGTTAATTACGGACTTACTTTAGAGGGCATTAATTTTGCCGTTATTTTTATTGAAAATAAAGAAGAAGGTATCATAAAAATATCATTTAGATCTATTGGGGAGTTTTCTGTAAACGAATTTGCTCGAAACCATTTTAACGGAGGAGGGCATACTAATGCTGCGGGAGGAAGAAGTGAGGTTTCTATTGCCGAGACCACAAAATATTTCGAATCGCTTTTAGAGAACTATAAATTACAACTTCAATAATGAAATATTTAAGTTTCATATTAGTTTTACTAGTATTATTGGGCTGTGAAGGTCCTAAACCCAGGAAACCTGTTCAAGTAAAATCGACAAGCTTTTACAAAGAGTCTATTGAACGGAGCAAAAAATTATTGGCCAAAGAAGAAGAGTTGATCAAAAATATCATCGAAAAAGATTCGACTAGAACATACATCTCAAGTTCATACGGGTTTTCGTATTTCTATGAAGTTGAAGGTCAAAACAACGATTACACTCCTAAGACTAATGACGAAGTCGTTTTTGCTTACACAGTGATGAATTTAGCTAACGATACCATTTATAAAGCAGAAGATATTGGAGCGGTGCAGCACGCTATCGATAAATCACAATTATTTCCCGGTTTAAGAAACGGCTTAAAATTGATGAAAGAATTAGATAAAATCACTTTTTTGTTTCCATCTTCGCAAGGCTATGGCTACAAAGGTGATGGCAATAAAATTGGTCCCAACACTCCCATAAAAACAAGCGTACAGCTAATTAGAATTAAAAAAAATAAAGACAGTCTAAATTTAAATTAAGAATAATGAAAAAAATAGTTCTCGGTGTATTTCTGGTAGCACTAGCATTTAACGCCTGTAAATCTAGCAAGTATGCAGATTTAACGGACGGTATTTATGCGGACATACAAACAACACAAGGTGACATTGTGGTCAAACTATACCATAATGCAACGCCAGTTACAGTAGCTAATTTTGTATCGCTAGCAGAAGGCAATAGCCCCTTTGTGACAGACAGCTTAAAAGGCAAAAAATATTATGATGGTCTAACTTTTCATAGGGTCATGAAAGACTTTATGATTCAAGGCGGAGACCCCCTTGGAACAGGTAGGGGAAATCCAGGGTATAAATTTAAAGATGAGTTTGTAGACTCACTTAAACATTCGCAAAAAGGTTTGCTTTCTATGGCCAATGGCGGACCTAAAACAAACGGAAGTCAATTTTTTATCACACACAAACCTACCCCTTGGTTAGATGGTAAGCACACTGTTTTTGGTGAAGTTGTAAAAGGTATTGAAGTAGTCGATTCTATTGCTAATGTAAAAGTTTTAGCGGCGAACAAACCAGAAGTTGACGTCGTTATGAATAAGGTTGAAATTATCAGAAACGGTAAAGAGGCCAAAAAATTCGACGCCGTTCAGGTAATGACAGATTATTTCAAAGAAGATGAAGCCGCGGTGACCGCTTTTGAGAAAATGAAATCCGATTTGGCCGCTGAATTCAAAGCTGAAGAAGCCAAAGCTGAATTAACAGATTCTGGGCTTATGATTTTACCAAAAGAGATAGGTGATGGTCAAAAACCTAAAATCGGCCAAAAAGTACTAGTTTCTTATGCTGGGTATTTAATGAAAGATGGCACGTTGTTCGATTCCAGTGATATGGAATTGGCAGAAAAGTTTGGAATACTTAATCCAGGGCGAAGAGACCAAGGCATGTACGGGCCTACACCAATGGACTATAGCCCTGAAGCCCGTTTAGCCGCAGGTTTTAGAGAAGGATTGTTAACAATGAAGGTTGGTGATAAAATACGTTTGTTTATACCCCCACATTTAGGCTATGGTGATAGAGATTACGGTCCAATCCCCGGTGGCTCTACTCTGGTATTCGATTTAGAGATAACGGGCATAGCAGAATAAAGCTTGTGAAATTAAATGCCAAAACTGGATTAGCGTTTTCCATCATTCCTCAAATAATTTTTGTGAAGTGGTTTGGGGCTTATCCAGAATTGGTCGAAAAATATTATAGCGAAGGAATCTATCCGATTATCTCAAAATTTTTGAGACTTCTTTTCGGTTGGGTTCCTTTTTCTATGGGCGATATTTTTTATACCCTGATAGGTGTAGCAATTATTAGATATATTTATTTAAACGCGAAATCGTTCCGAAAGAAGCCTAAAAGATTATTGCTCCATCTTGGCTACACACTATCCATTGCCTATTTCATATTTCATTTGTTTTGGGGCATGAATTATTATAGACTGCCGGTTAATGAAAAATTAGGATTTGAAGTTGAATATACTAAAGAAGAGTTAGTGAACTTCAGCTTAGACATGATTGGTTTTACGAACCATTTACAGATGCAGATTACTAAAGATAGCCTACAGCCTGTCAACATCCCTTATTCAAATAAAGAAATCTATCATAAAACCTTGAAAAGTTATGAAGCTGCTACTAAAAAAGCATTTCCGTATTTTAAATACGAGAATCCTAGTTTAAAATCCTCTCTCTATTCAACTCCATTAACTTATATGGGCTATGGTGGCTATTTAAATCCTTTTACCAATGAAGCACAGGTAAATGCACTAATACCTAAGCTCAGATTGCCTTCTGTAAGTGGTCATGAAGTGGGTCATCAATTGGGTTATTCTTCAGAGAGCTCAACAAATTTCATAGGGCTTGTAGTGACTTATAGCAATCCCGACCGGTATTTCAAATATGCAGCGCTTACACACATACTTGCCTACTGCCTTTCAGATTTAAAAGAAAAAGATGAAGCAGCATTTGAAATGGTGCTGACCAAACTTAATGAAGGTATCAAGCAAAATTATCGAGAACTGACTGCCTTTTGGGAACAATATCAAAACCCAACGGAGCCAATTTTTAAATCTATTTTCAATACTTTTTTAAAAGCCAATAATCAGGAAGAAGGAATTCAAAGCTACAACGCCGTGGTAGGCTTATTGATCAATACCGATAAAAATTATTGGTATACCCTTTATCGGAATGAATCCTATTTGCAGAAGTGAGCACGTTCTGCTACCTTAGGGGGAACTAATTCAATCTAACACAATATGAAAATGCGACTTCTGACGCTTGCCCTACTTTGGTGTGGCGCGACCCTGTTTGCACAAGACTACTTCCCCGAAAATGATGGTGTAAAATCAAAGAACAACAATTACTATGCGTTCACTAATGCTAAAATTTATGTAACGCCAACACAGGTTATCCAAAATGGAACTTTACTAATCCAAAACGGAAAAATAGTTCAAGCAGGCAGTTCGGTATCAATACCCAAAAATGCCGTAGTAGAAAATTTAGATGGTAAATCCATCTATCCCTCTTTCATCGATGTCTATTCCAAATTTGGCGTTGAACAACCCAAGCGAAAACCAGGAGGAGGACGTTCTCCCCAATATGAAGCTGAACGGGATGGTTTTTATTGGAATGACCATATCATGCCAGAAAATGCTGCGATAGCTAGTTTTAAATATGATGATAAATCGGCCAAAGAACTACGTAAAGCAGGCTTTGGAGTTGTAAATTCTCATATTCATGATGGTATCGCTCGTGGAACCGGAGTTTTAATAGCTTTAAATGGTGAAGGCACCGACGCCAACCGTATTTTAGATGATAAGTCAGGCCAGTTTTTTTCACTTACCAAAAGTGTTACCAAAAGACAGTCTTATCCAACTTCGTTAATGGGTGCTCTGGCCTTGATGAGGCAATTTTATAGAGATGCCGATTGGTATGCGCAAGGCAATTCAGATACCAAAGACCGCTCCATTGAGGCCTTGTTAGAAAATAAGGGATTAGTCCAATTTTTTGAGGCAAAAGACAAAGGACATGTGCTAAGGGCCGATAAAATCGGTGACGCAAACGGTATACAATATGTAATTTTAGGAGGAGGGAATGAATATGAGCGTATCGCTGAAATAAAAGCTACCAATGCCAAATTGATAATTCCTGTTAATTTCCCGAAAGCTTATGATGTTTCCAACCCTTATCAAGCGGGCTATGTTTCACTTGCAGACATGCGTAAATGGAATCAAGCCCCAAGCAATCCAAAAGTATTGGCGGAGAATGGTGTAACTTTTTCCCTGACCCCGTACAGTTTAAAATCGCCTGGCGCCTTTAAAGAAATGGTATTGAAAGCCATACAATATGGCCTACCAAAAAGTAAAGCTTTAGAAGCCTTAACCACTGTACCAGCCCAGATACTTGGCAAAGGCAATAGCTTAGGAAGCTTAAAACCTGGGGCTTACGCCAACTTTTTAATCACCTCGGGGGATATTTTTGAAAAATCTACCACCCTTTATGAAAATTGGGTGCAAGGCAACAAAAATGTTATTGAAGATAAAGACATAAAGGATATTAGAGGGGTTTATGATTTAGCCGTACAGGGAAAAACATACACTCTTGATATAGCTGGTAAAAGTGACAAACCAAAAGTTGAAGTAAAACAAGATACCCTTAAATTAACTTCAAAAATAGCGTACAATGCCAATTGGTTAGATTTAAGCATTACCACTAAAGAAAAGGCTGAAATTTATCGTATGACCGCCGCTGTTACAGCAGCCTCCGACAACCTTAGTGGAAGGCTGATATTGCCAGATGGCACAGAAAGTTCATTTACAGCAATTAAAAAATCGGATTTCGAAGAAAAGAAAGACCAAACTAAGGATGCCTTACAAGCACCAAAAATAATGCCAGTTACCTACCCTAATTTAGGTTATGGATACGCTCAAAAACCAAAACCTGAAAATATACTATTTAAAAATGCTGCAGTTTGGACGAGCGAAGATGACGGTATTCTTGAAAATACCGACGTGCTCATTAAAAATGGTAAGATCGCTAAAATTGGGAAGGATCTAAGTGCAGGAAGTGCCAAAGTAGTCGATGCGACAGGCAAACACTTGACTGCAGGAATCATAGACGAACATAGCCATATTGCGGCTTTGGCCGTTAACGAAGCGGGTCATAACAGTACCGCAGAAGTAAAAATGGAAGATGTAGTCGATGCTGAAGATATAAAAATCTATCGCTCTTTAGCTGGCGGGGTTACTTCTTTGCAACTACTTCATGGTTCGGCAAATCCTATCGGAGGTAGGTCCGCGATTATAAAATTAAAATGGGGAGAGGAAGCGGACGGACTCATTTATGACAATTCTCCAAAGTTCATCAAGTTCGCCCTTGGTGAAAACGTCAAGCAA
>CALBVX010000133.1 GCA_937969515.1 uncultured Croceitalea sp.
AGGGTATGTCATTTTTGTCCTATTTTGGCTAGGAACAATAATATCCGGAAGGTTATATGGCGATTATAGTCATGTAAGGGATGGCCTGCCTCTACTAGATTCGTATTACTCCAATTCAGGAACTTTTAATGCAACTTTGCAGTATATAATGGCATTGCTATCTTTTCCATTTATTCATAGCATATTTAAAACTTGCAAGCAATACAGTATTAATAGTTTTCCTGTATTACCGCTCATTTTCATGCCTATTTATATGATTGGATCATCTTTATTTCCATCGCCAAATACCTTATACTCAGTTTTTGCCAACTGTATTATCCTATGTATTCTTGGTCCAATATTAGCTATTGTTCTATGGAGAAATAAAGGTTTATCAAAGATTAGGCAAAGTGCTTTTATTAGCTTCTTTTTGATGATAGTTTCAATTGGCTTTATTATAAGCAGGTCCTTGATTCCTGAGTTTGTTCATAAATATTGGGGTATTATCCAAAGGCTATTGTTTTTAGGATGGACCGCTTGGATAGTATTCTTAAGTATATATTTTATAAAAGTAACAGAACTTAAAAATAAAGCCAATCTAGCAAGCAAATAACGAAATGCCCACCAAGAACCGTGATAAAAAACAACTCTTTTCTACATTAAATTTGAAACATAATTATCCTTTACCAGAACCCACCAACAAGGGTTATAGTCAAAAAAACATTCGCCTATATTCTACCTTTTTTTTATTTGCCATCATCGGCCAGTCAGTACGACTATAATTCGTCCATAAAATTTCCTAACTAATGCCAATAAACCTCAGACGGAACAATCCGCCGTCGGAACTAGTCATGTCAAGCGGGTATGGACGAATAGCGTCTAATTGCTCTCGTAGCTAGCTCAAATACTTTGAGACGCTACTCGCAATACCCGCCTGACCGTTGTGCTTCATAATAACCAACCACCAACCAATGATAAAATTCTTTAGAAAAATTAGACAAAATTTGCTTCTGGAAAACAAAACTGGAAAGTACTTGAAATATGCTATTGGAGAAATTCTTCTTGTTGTTATTGGGATTTTAATTGCTTTGTCCATTAATAATTGGAATCAAAGTCGGATTGACAAAAGGAGTGAGTCTAAATATTTAAATGACATTAAAAAAGAAATTCAAAATAATAATTCAGTTTTGGACTATTACATAAAAAATAGGTTGCCATATAAAATTGAGGGATTATTAGCTGCTAAAAAATATAGCGAAGCCAATATTGAAATTAAGGATACTATCGCTTTTTTAAATAACGTGTCTAAAGGAGGTATGATTACAAATGGATTGGGAATATTAAGCAGAAACACGTTCAATGAACTATTAAGCACTGGCAATTTTCAATTAGTTTCGAAAGATTCCATTAAAATTAAAGTGAAAAAATATTATTGGGGACTTGATGCGGATGAGATTAATGTGGAAACTTATAAAAGTGATATTATAAAGTTCATTACAGGATTACGACCATATAATTCCTCTAACCCAAATTATATTTCTAAATATGACAGTAAAGAAATGATGATAGCTTTTAGGTCTGTTGAATTTAGGAAAATAGTTGACCGTGAATTATCTTATGCATACAGTTTAGAAAATAAAATAGATGGACTAATTGAAGAGGGATTGGAGATTATTAAGTTCATAGATACTGAATTAAATAACAAATAACGAAAGCACAACAATGGCTATTACTCAATATGGCGGTTGGTTAAGACAAAGAACATTTATTATTTTTAGAAAAGGCCGAGACCATTGGCAATAATAAAAACATGGTAAATTTATATTCCTTTATAAAACAGAGTAATGACTTTATTAAGTTGGAAGCAAACGAATTGTTGTTTGTTGAGTACACCTGTGTTCAAGAGGAGACTAAATTCGGAATTTGGTCAGACAGCAACTATTTTGCCTTTGTGCTGTCTGGTAAAAAAATGTGGAGAACACTATATCACGACTATGAAGTTGAACAAGGTGACATCCTTTTTATTAAAAAGGGCGCCAATCTTACCCATCAGTTCTTTGATGATGAATTTTGTGCAATTTTCTTTTTTATTCCCGATGATTTCATCAAGACGTTTTTGTCGAAAAACACTTCCTTTTTAGATACTTCGCAAAAACAGCTTTCTAATCAAGACGCTGTCTTGCCGGTGAAATCGAATCGATTGTTAGAAAGTTATTGCGAATCAATATCTTCTTATCTCACATTAGATCAAAAACCTAGTAGTCAACTGATAAAATTAAAGTTTGAAGAATTGTTGTTAAGCTTGTGTGCTAGTAAGGATCATCAAGATTTAGCTGATTACTTTGTTTCCTTGTGTCAAGACCAGACGTATCATATGACACGAATAATGGAAGAGAACTTTGGGTATAATCTAAAAATTGAAGATTATGCAAAGCTTTGCCACATGAGTCTATCAAAATTCAAAAAGACGTTCAAAGACCATTATAAAACAACTCCTGGGGTCTGGCTGAAACAGCGTAAGTTAGATTTGGCTCTTCATCGTCTTTTAAACACAGACCTTCCCATTAATCAAATATCCTTTGAAAGTGGCTTTGAAGACCCGTCTCACTTTATACGAGTTTTTAAACAAAAATATAATACAACTCCTTTAAAGTATCGTAATCAACAAATAATAACATAAACCTTATAGTCGATTTTTAAGACTTTTCGGGCTATCTTAAAGGGCTATCTCATAAATACTTTTGTTGCTGTAATTATGAATCATTTAAAATTTAAAAACAATGAAAACAGCAACAGCAGTATTATCAGTTAAATTTAATTCTTCACACAATCAAGAAAAGCTCATGCAAGTGTGTAATGAAGATTTGAATGTATTTAGAAATGTTCCCGGACTTATTCAGAAGTATTATATAGCCGAGGAAAGCTCCGGCGCAATCAGTGGTATCTATTTATTTGAAACCAAAACCTCTAGAGGTACATTCTGGACTTCAGAATTAGCCGCTAAGATACCTGAGCGCTATGGCGTTATTCCAGAAACCTTAAGGGTGGAAGAATACGACATGGCCATTGTATTAAATGAAACTGTATTGACCTAAAACAAAGAAACCGGTCATCGATAACAGCAATGGCCGGTTTTCTTTTTAGAAACTTAATTCAAAGGCAAAAGACTCAAATTAGACATTGCCATAGGTTAACTATATAAATATTAGGTCTTGGAAACACATAAAATAAAGAATCGACCCAAATGGTTTGGATGGTACACTTTCAAAACCCATAATATAAAAGGGTGTTGGGAACAAATTGATGGCAGAGAGAATAACATACAACCACATTCAGTTCAATTCAAATAGATCAAAAATCGCCTATCCAATAATACTGAATTAAAAATTATTGCAAAAAAAGAGCTGAGGTAAAAAACAAGTCTTTTGTTCTTTTTGATTATTCATCAATTTAATCAGGTTCAAACTTAAGCCGTATAGAATGTATTGCTTGTTCTCGCCTTCTTCTGATTTCCGCAAGCTTTCGGTATGTGGGTTTTCTATTCGGTTTGTATTTGACGAAACACAAAACCAACCATATACAAGACCGTTATTTCGAACCGAAAAAAGTAAGTGTGCGAACTCTCAAATAAAATCCACCAAACCACTAGACTTTTGTTAAATTTTTAAATTCCATTAGGTTTTTAAATTTTTCTGACCTTATATTTGTCTTAGAATATACCTTGTGTTATTCTTAAAGTTCAAACACGTATTGAATAGTTATCAAGAAAGGTGGAGGGATTAGACCCTATGAAGCCTTAGCAACCCTTAGCTCGTGCTGATGCCAATCAGCATCTAAGAAGGTGCTAAATTCTATCTTTATCCTGAACTCGTTTCAGGACTTGTTGAACCTATCGACTTGGTTTAAAGAATAGATAACGAAAAACAAATAGCCTTCGGCTATCTTTTCTATTTCTTATAACTTTTTGATTTTACCTAACTATCGTCGGATAGCGGGGGTTTGGCTTTTTATTTTTTCTGCGAAGGCAGAAATCTATTTAAAAACCAGTATTCCTTAAGACAGAAACGGAATACATAAAAACAAAATCATGAGTAATCAAAAATTAGCAACAAATGCCCTGCATGCTGGGCACGACACTACACAAACTGGTGGGACAAGGGCAGTGCCTATTTACCAAACGTCGTCTTATGTCTTTAATGACACGGACCATGCCGCAAATCTTTTTTCTTTAGGCGAGCTTGGGTTCATTTACACCCGTTTGAACAACCCGACCAATCAAATACTACAAGATAGACTTGCTGCCATTGAAGATGGGGTAGGAGCAGTGGTATTTGCTTCTGGTACTGCAGCAATTTCTACTGGACTTTTAACCCTATTAAAGGCCGGGGACCATATCGTAGCTTCGAGCAGCTTGTATGGTGGTACTTTTAACCTGTTAAATGTGACCCTACCAAGATTGGGTATTACCACCACTTTTGTTGATGCTTCTGACCCTACTAATTTTGGAGCTGCGGTTCAAGAAAATACCAGGGCCATCTTTGTGGAGTCTTTAGGAAATCCAAAACTGGATGTATTGGATTTAAAAGGAATTTCGAAAGAAGCAAAGGCTGCAAAAGTGCCATTTATTGTGGATAATACCGTGGCAACTCCGGGTTTGTTAAACCCAATTGAACATGGCGCAAACCTTGTAATACATTCATTGACAAAATACATTGGTGGACAAGGTACTTCACTTGGTGGAGCAATCATTGATGCTGGAACTTTTGATTGGACCAATGGTAAATTTCCAGAATTCACCGAGCCATCTGCCGGTTATCACGGATTGGTGTATAGCGAAGCTTTAGGGGCTGTTGCATTTACCTTTAAATTGATTTTAGAAGGCTTACGCGATTTTGGTGGGGCTTTAAGTCCTTTCAATGCTTTTCAGATAATTCAAGGTTTGGAAACCTTGCCCGTACGAATCAAGCAGCATAGTGCAAACGCACTGGAATTAGCTGAATGGTTGGAGAATAGGGAAGAAGTGGCCTGGGTGAACTATCCTGGACTAAAAGGAAATAAATACTACGATTTAGCCCAAGAATATTTACCAAAAGGGCAAAGCGGATTGGTCACCTTTGGTGTAAAAGGTGGATTTGAAGCGGCGAAAAAGCTAACGGATGCCACTAAGGTATTCTCTTTATTGGCAAATATTGGAGATACCAAATCTTTAATTATTCACCCGGCAAGTACCACCCATCAACAATTGACCGAAGAGCAACAAGAAAGCGCAGGTGTTGGTCAAGATTTGATTCGACTTTCGGTTGGTCTAGAGGATATCAATGATTTAAAAGAAGATTTAGAACAAGCGTTCGCAGCAGTAGGAAAACCAGTTTTGGCTTAATGTTTTACCTGTAAGTTCGAGCGGAGTCGAGAACGATTTATTAGACATCTCGACTCCCCTTGATATAACAGGAATGTAATTTTAAAGTAATGCTCCACCAACTAGAAATTAAAGATTTCACCACCTTAAGCGGTCATCAACAAGACATTCAATTGTCTTATGAGCTGTTTGGTCAACCTTTACATACTGCACCAATAGTATTAGTAAACCACGCCTTAACGGGTAATTCTAATGTTGCCGGTGAAAAAGGATGGTGGTTGGATATTATTGGAAATGAAAAATGTATAGATACGAACACTTACACCATTCTTTCCTTTAATATTCCGGGTAACGGTTATGATGGATTCGTCATTGAAAATTACAAAGACTTTGTGGCCGGAGATATCGCTAAAATCTTTCTACTGGGTTTAAAGCAGTTAGAAATTTCAAAGCTTTTTGCATTAATAGGTGGGTCTTTAGGTGGAGGAATTGCTTGGGAAATGGCGGCTATAAACACTAAAATTACCGAGCATTTAATTCCCGTTGCATCGGATTGGAAGTCTACCGATTGGCTTATTGCCAATTGCCAGATTCAAGAACAGATTTTAATCAATAGTCGGCAACCTGTTCATGACGCCCGTATGCATGCCATGCTTTGTTACCGTACGCCAGAATCTTTTAAGGAACGATTTCAAAGGGGAACCAATGAAGAATTACAAGTCTTTAACGTAGAAAGTTGGTTGTTGCATCATGGTAAAAAGTTACAAGAGCGCTTTCAGTTGTCTGCCTATAAATTAATGAATCAGTTATTGCGTACCATTGATATTACCAGAAATGGGAATAAGGATTTTGAGGAGTTACAGAATAGTACGACCAATATTCATATTATCGGGGTAAATTCTGATTTGTTTTTTACCGCAGAGGAAAATAAAGAGACCTTCAAACAACTTGCGCAGACCAAAAGCAATGTCACTTATGGCGAGGTAGAATCCGTTCATGGGCATGATGCTTTTTTAATGGAGTTTCAACAATTAGAAAAACTCTTGAAAGGTGTTTTTCAAAAAGAAAAGACCCAGAGAGGGCTTAAGATTTTAAAGTTTGGGGGTAAATCTTTAAGTAATGGAAAAGGTTTGGAACGTGTGCTTCAAATTATAGAAGATACACATACCAAAG
>CALBVX010000134.1 GCA_937969515.1 uncultured Croceitalea sp.
GAGAAATTCTTTGTCATTCTTTACTTTTCATCAAAGGTATTGAGAAATGTAAAAATCATTACTTCTGCTCTTTTACCATGGTTATTATTTTGTACAGCAGAACCACCTCAAGTATTACTACTGGAAAAAATAGAAATAGGGCCACCGGAGACAAAAAGACCGTTAACAAACAAAAAGACATAAGCAATTCTAATCCACCTGCTGCAAAGGCGATTGTTCGTAGTTGCTTGCCCGATTTTAACATTGATATCCCGAATAATATTCCCAAGGCTCCAAAGCCAATAGCTTCAGCTAAGACTACTACTTCAAAATTGAAAGAATTATAAAATATAGAAATGATATCATAGGTGTAAAAACCTAATAGCGCGATAATAATTAAGACCGATGCAATTTTCATTAAATAATTTTTCAAAAGCTTTCCAGAAATAAGAAAACCGTAAATAAAGGTGATATTAAAAACAAGCACTAGCATTTTTATTGTAAAATGCCCCCATTTGCCATAAATGAGTTCATCATCATCAAAACGAACGTAATCAGCGATACCCTCAAATACCGCAGTTATTATCAGTAAAATACCTGAAACTAGGGCAACTGTCAACAAGGTATGTATTGATTGTGCTTCTTTTGGTGGTATTGCACTTAGTTTTGAGTCTTGAGAGCGGTCTATCTCTAGTAGCGTTTCATAATCGTAATCCAATGCAGACAGAATAGTCTTTATGGTATAACTTCTTGGAGATACTTCGCCGCTCTCGATACGCTGCAATGTTCTAACATTAATATTGCATTGCTCTACCAATTCTTCTTGGGTAAGTCCCTTTTGCTTTCTTAGTTCGGAAATTTTTAATCCTAATTGTGGTTGTTGCATTTTCTTTAATCTTTTGATCAATACTTAATGTACAATTCAGTTACATACTATTGGCGGTACAAGTATTCAGCTGCCCATTTACTCATCTCTTTGTAATCATGCCCAACATTAGGCACAATTTCAATCTTCCAATTGAATTCTTTTTTGGTTTTTTCAGCTTGGGTCTTACTGTAACTATAGAAATACCGACCTCTTGAAATTCGATCTAAACCTCGTTTATCGACCTCTGGAGAATGTCTTAAATGCCCCCTAGTTTCATTTTCATCATCCTTCTCTCCGAGGAAAATAGTAAGCTTTGAAGTGAAGTCAATCTCACTTGTACTCAACTCAATATTTTTTAGACCATAAGGAAAAGAATCTAAATCTGTTGGGACAGTATACCACCCAGAATTTGATGCAAGAATTCTATCTGCATTATTATCAGGTTTGAAAAGTGACAGTCGATGTAAAATTTGTCCTCCTGCGGAATGTCCAAACATATCGTATTTATCCTTCTTTAAATTAAGTTTTACCTTAATGAGGTCAAAGATTCTGTCGAAGTCTCCAAATATCCATTCATTAGGATTTTTATTTATTTTAAAAGTCTCCTTTTCAACATCAACGTCATGAATCATTCCGGCTAAGTTATAGTTCCAAAATCCCGGGTAGTGATTTTCTGAATATTCAAGTGACAAAACAAGTAAACCGTATTTTTCTGATTGTTCTATCCATGCATTTCTGTAGTCTTTTCCATTTCTACCTGCTCCTGGCAAAACAAAGATTACCTTTGAATTAATGGTGAAATTTTTAGGCATATGGTAATGCACCGTTAGGCTTTTACTCTTTTCAATACCACCTTCAACTAAGAACAAACCTGAACCCATTTCAAATTCAATCTCATTTGGCTCTAAGTTTGAATACGTTTCTAGTTCCGTTTTTATAATAAGTGTCATTTTACAATGCGGACAATTACCCGTTTCCTTAAAAACTAACTTATCACATTCTAAATCACATGGTGGACATACATATGCACCCCCTTTATCATTACATGAGAGCATCAAAACAAAAAATAGCAAGGAGATATGTTTTAGTAGCATGATTTACAATTTTACTTGAGAACAATGTTACGCTCAAGATAAAACATGCCCAAGGAATTTACTTGGATTTGACCCGACATTTATACGGCATTTACTAGAAACACTGGATTAGTCGAAGTTTTTTATTTGACTTCGACTGCGCTTAGAACTACCGTTTAAAATCGCTTTTTATGAAGTAATTCTCCTTCTAGGTCATAATAACGCCAAGTGCCAACTTGTTCGTCTTTGCGAAAACGGCCCGTGATTTTCTTTTCGCCGTTGGCGTAGTATTCTTGGTACCTTCCGTTTTTGAGACCATCCTTTAAATCAACTTCAAAACGGATAGAACCGTTACTGTATTTCTTCGCAAAAGATTTCGCATTTAAATCGGTTGGATAAATTGGCGATAGGTTAAAAACAGCATCTGTGATTTCATTAGTCTTTGAAGTTTGTTTTTCGTTTTTTGGCACTTCTTCAAACTGAGAATTTACTTTTACTTTCTCCACATCTTGATAGTTGACAATTAACGTACTTTCAAACAAATTATCTTCTGGGGTTAATTGAAACCCAACTTGCGGAAAGCAAATAATGAAATCTTTATTTTTTCGTAATTGCGTTTTCGTACTTCTATCCGCGAGGGCATACATATTATCATATAAAACAGGAATGTTACTATATACGAATAGACTAGATTCAGCCTCGAATTTTTTGTTGAAGGTTAAAAAATTATCGGAAGAAGCCAAGGTTTCCCTTTCTGCGTAATTGGAAATTATGGTCTTTAACGTATTAGGGTTATTACTAAAAACTACATAATCTTCTATCTGCGAAAAATAAGGTTTGTCAAATTCTTTAAATCGATTACCCAA
>CALBVX010000135.1 GCA_937969515.1 uncultured Croceitalea sp.
CGGGGGTTTTATAACCGAAGAGGATTTAGAGAAGTATGAGGCCAAATGGCGTTACCCGGTCACTTTTAATTACAAAGACCTAAAGATTATATCTATGAGTCCGCCTAGTAGCGGCGGGGTGACCATGAATCAGATTTTTAAAATGATGGAACCATATGATGTTAAAGACTATGGACATAATTCCGCTAAAACTATTCAATTATTCACCGAGGCAGCACGAAGGGCCTATGCCGACCGAAACTACTTTTTAGGTGATCCAGACTTTACGGATATTCCTCTAGACATCATTTTAACGAACGACTATTTGACCGAAAGAATGGCAAGTTTTTCTTTTGATAAAGCAACGCTTTCATCAGATGTAAGCCATGGAGAGGTTGAAATTGTTGAAAGTATGGAAACCACCCACTACTCTATCGTTGACGGGCAAGGCAATGCAGTTTCTGCAACAACTACCTTGAACGGTGGTTATGGTTCTAAATTATACTCCGAAGAACTTGGGTTCTTTTTGAATAATGAAATGGATGATTTTAGCGCTAAACCCGGTATACCTAATATGTTCGGACTCATAGGAGCCAAAGCCAACAGTATTGCCCCCGAAAAGCGAATGTTAAGCAGTATGACGCCCACTATTGTTGAAAAAGACGGTAAACTATGGTTGGTAGTTGGCACCCCTGGTGGCTCTACCATTATTACGGCAGTAGCACAAACCATATTAAATGCCTATGAATTCAATTTGAGCATGCAAGATGCGGTAAATGCGCCTCGCTTTCACCATCAATGGCTGCCCGATATGGTTATTTTTGAACCGGACGGCTTCTCAGAAGAATTAAAGACCGATTTAAAAGGTAAAGGGTACATTATCAATGAAGAGCGAACACCGATTATTGGTAAAGTTGATGCCATTCGTGTATTGCCCAATGGCAAACTAGAAGGAGGTGCCGATAAACGAGGTGATGATAAAGCTGTGGGATATTGATGAAGCCATTTGATATTGTCATTCTTACGGATAGCCGCTACTTATGCCCTGACCCTACTTCGCCATATATTACCAATGTACTATTGGAAGATCAAATAGTCGGTGATGAACTTAAAAAATTAGGCCTTAAGGTTACCCGCAAATCATGGGATGACCCTAGTTTTGATTGGTCGCATACAAAATGTGCCATTTTTAGGGCTACCTGGGATTATTTTGAACGTTATAAAGAATTTGCGCAATGGTATGATAAAACTGCGGAGCGAACCATATTTATAAACTCTAAATCATTAATAGACTGGAATATAGACAAGCATTATTTAAATGATTTGAATGAAAACGGAATAAACATTCCTGATACGTTTATTATTGAACCTCAAACCAAAACAACTCTTGAGGCTGCCATAAATAAAGCCAAAACACTTTACAAATATACCAGCGACGATTTCGTACTTAAACCATGTATCGCAGGCGGAGCGCGACATACCTACAAATTCAATGTATCGGAAATTGATGCCTACGAAAAAGTCTTTCAACAATTAATTGCAGATGAAGCCATGATGCTTCAAGAATTTCAGACCAACATTGTAAAAGGTGGTGAAATTTCAATGATGGTCTTTAATGGGGAATTCACCCATGCTGTTTTAAAAATTGCCAAACCTGGTGATTTTAGGGTGCAAGACGATTATGGTGGTACGGTTCATGAATATAAGCCTTCGCAAGAAGAAATCGATTTTGCTACTGCTACGGTCAGAGCTGCACCTAAACTACCCGTCTACGCACGAGTGGACATCTTTAAAGACAACAACGAAAAATGGGCCCTTGCCGAATTGGAGATTTTTGAACCCGAGCTTTGGTTTCGCTTTAATCCCAAAGCAGCGAGAGTACTGGCCAACACTATTAAAAAAGTGTATTTTGATTAAAAAATTATTAAAAATAATTCTGACTAGCTTAGGCGTATTGCTTGCAATAGGCCAACTATATGCTTTAAGTATTCATCAGTCTTTACCAAAAGGAACTCAAGGGCCGGAGGCGGAGGCCTTAGCGCACAAAATGCTGAAGGCGATTAACCATAAAGACTATAAGACTACACGTTTTTTAGAATGGTCTTTTAGAAATAATACCCATCATTATAAATGGGATAAGAAGAAAGGTATTGTTGAGGTGCGTTGGAGCGATAATCGAGTGCTTTTAAACCTGGCAAAACCTGGTAAAAGCAAGGTTTTTCAAAAAGACCAAGAATTAAAAGGTGAAAAAGTTGAGAGTTTGGTAGAAAAAGCTATTGAAAAGTTTAATAACGATTCCTTTTGGTTGGTTGCACCCTTTAAAGTCTTCGATAATGGTACTTCTCGAAGTATAGTGCCCCTTGATGATGGTTCAAAAGGCTTATTGGTCACCTATTCTGAAGGAGGCTCTACCCCCGGTGATAGTTATTTATGGAAACTCAACCCGAACGGTTTCCCAAATGCTTTTCAAATGTGGGTCAAAATCATTCCTGTTGGTGGACTAGAAGCTAGTTGGGACGATTGGATATTGACCGATACTGGCGCCTATTTGCCTAAATCACACAAATTTGGTCCTATAACAATGGGGTTGGGCAATGTTAAGGGATACAACTAAATCTCGGTAAGTCCATATTCCGCCAGCACGACT
>CALBVX010000136.1 GCA_937969515.1 uncultured Croceitalea sp.
AACTATACGAGACCGCTAAAACCCTGCACAATTTGTCCGAGAGTGGAGGCGGGGAGGCCCTTAACAACCCAAATGCAAACAGTTTGACCTTTTATGAAAAGGGGGCTTGGGCACTTGTAATGTTAAAAGAAAAGATTGGGAAAAATGCATTTCAAAAAGGAATAATTAGCTATTTAGATAAACATCAATTTAAAAATGTTACCATATCTGATTTTTTGGTTGAAATGGAACTTGCCGCTAATACAGACTTGTCCGATTTTAGATCTAAATGGTTAGAAAATGAAGTATTTCCGTGGGAAGAAGTGAAAGAAAAGCTTAAAAGGGAATCTGAAAGTATCGCTTTGGTTTTTGAGATGGAAAACGAATTTCAACGTATTAAAAGCGATGATTTGGATTATGACAGTTATTGGAACAGAACAGAGTCCACTAATTTTAAAGCCCATTTCATACAACAATATCATCGCGTTTTACCAAACGCTATCATTAAAAGTGCTTTTTTAAGCGATAATATTAAAATAAGGCAGGCATTAGCTGGCTCTTTATACGGTATCTCTGGGGTGAAACAATCAACAACCGAAATGGCAGAACTGTTCGAGACGCTATTAGATGATAAAAGTTATATAACCATAGAAAATGCGCTCCTAAAACTTTGGGCAACTTTTCCTGAAAAAAGAACGCTTTACTTTTCAAAAACCCAAAATATTGTTGGTTTGCCAAATAAAAATGTACGGTTGTTATGGCTTACGTTGGCATTGCTAACTCCTGAGTATAATCTGGGCCAACAGCAAGCTTATTATAATGAGCTGAATGGATATACTTCTGCAGATAATCATTTTGAGGTAAGGCAGTTGGCCTTTCAATACCTAAGTCAAATTCAGGCGATGAGCGACGAAACACTTGTTAACCTGATAGAAGCTTCTGACCATCACGTTTGGCAATTTAAAAAGTCTTCAAGAAATTTACTTAAAGAGTTAAGTGAAAGTATTGAACTAAAAGAACGACTTTTAAGTATATCAAATTCCTTATCCACGGAGGAACAAAGCACACTGAACAAATTGTTAAAGCAATGAAAGCACTTGTAATTTCTGGAGGTGGCAGCAAAGGTGCTTTTGCTGGTGGTGTGGCCCAATTTCTTATTGAAGAGGCAAAAAATGACTACGATATTTTTGTTGGCACCTCTACCGGAAGTCTTTTAATTTCGCACCTAGCTCTAGGAAAGCTTAATAAAATCAAGGAGATTTATTCCAATGTAAATCAGAAAACTATTTTCAATAACTGTCCGTTTGTGGTCAAGCGAAAATATGGTGCCGATATTATCAGCATGAACCATTGGAATATTTTTAAGAATTTTATAAAAGGAAAAAAAACCTTTGGAGAAAGCGAAAATTTAAGGCAGCTAATTCGAAATAGTATTACTGTTGCTGAGTTTGATGAATTAAAAGCTTCGAATAAAAATGTTGTTGTTACGGTTTCCAATCTATCTCTAAACCAGGTAGAGTATAAATCTATAAATGATTGTACCTATGATGAATTTTGTGATTGGATTTGGATTTCTGCCAATTACACACCATTTATGAGTTTGGTTCGCAAAAATGGTTGCGAATATGCTGATGGAGGACTAGGAAGTCTTGTTCCGATTGAAGAGGCAATTTTAAGAGGTGCCACCGAGGTTGATGTTGTTGTTTTACATACCGAGGTAAATTACTATAACAGAATGCCCTCAAGAAACCCTTTTGAGCTTATTACCAATATGTTAGGCTTTGTTTTAGATCGAATAGAAAATCAAAATATTAGAGTGGGCAAACTCGTGGCCAATCAAAAAGGAGCAATTATTAACCTGTATTATACCCCAACTATTTTGACTACAAATTCTTTAATTTTTAATAAAGAGAAAATGACTCGCTGGTGGAAACGGGGCTACTTATACGCTAAGAACAAAAATGCGGAGAGTATGCCTATAAAACCTGAAGTTCAGGAATAGTTTACCACAGATCGCCAATTTCCTTTTTCACAAAAGCCAATGCCGTTGCCGAAGGAGATTGTTTTTCTAACATTTGCGTTAAAATATCTTCACGAAGTTTATCGGCAGAGTCCGATTCGCTCATGGCAGCAGACCTAATTATTTGAATGGTAGCACTTTTGGCCGCTTTGATAATATTCCAGCACTCATCAGTCATGTAGATTTGTTGTGACAGGTTATGATCAAACTCATCTTCAACATTCTTTATGAGTAGATTTTCGTAGTCGTTTTTGTTTTGGCTTTGGGGAGCTACTCGCACTACTAGGCTATTTACAGCAATTCGCTCTAAATACAAGGCCATGCGCTCATAAGCTTGCAATCTAACCGGGAGTGTATCTTTCTGTGAATCTTTATGCAGTAAAAAACGTCTTCTACCATCTTCGTTACGGGTGTGTAGTCTAAAAAAATAAAAGGCGATAAGGCCTGTAACCAACGAGGGTAATAGATAAGCAAAGAGTTGAAAAACTTGGTCTCCGGTCATTTGAATTGATATTTATTTGGATTTAAAACGGAGTAAATCCCTAAAAAGTATATCTAGATGTCTTACATTTTTTCTTTGGCCAAACTGTAAAATGCTTTTAAATCAGGAGATAGTTTAATGGTTATACCTTCTTTGAAGTTTCCGTCTTTAGTGGCAATTTTCAACCTTTCTGCCGGAATGCCGTTAGCTTTCCATAACTCATTGGCTACAGCGGCTGCCTGCGTATACGACACATCGAAATCGCCAGTAATGTTAAGTGCCTCTATAGTAATTTCCCTTTCTGGGTTTTTTGTAATTAATTGAGCTATTCTTGCAATAGTTGCTTTTCCTTCTTCGCTTAAAACCTCAGATTGATCATTCTCGAATAATGACAAAAGACTATTAGAAACCGAAATACTGCCGTTGGCTGCACCTACTTTGGCATTAGCTCCCAAAATTTGTTTGCTCTGTGATAATATGGCGATGGCCGTTGAATCATTTTTGGCAAAAGAATCAGATATCAATCTTAGTTGTTGTTCTTTTTCATTAAGACTGCTCAATGCACTATTGACGGTCTCTGTATTTTGTTTTGAAATTTTAGAGAAATTGGTAAGGTTTTGAAGTAAGGTTGCATTCGCATCTCTGAGTTCAGCAGCTTCTCTGTTCGCTAATTCAGCGTTAGCATTACTTACATTAATTTGTCTTTTTGCGACCGATACAGAATCGTTTAGGGCCAAAATAGTTTGTTCAAGCTCTGTGATTTTAACAAGCAAGTCTTTCTTTTTTTGGGCTTGAATCAATGTTGTAGAAATCAAAAATAAGATTAAGGGTACTAGTTTTTTCATAATTAAGAATTGGATTTTCCTCCCAGATAGGTACATTCATAAAGTTCTTTCATACTATTAAAACCAACCTTGGTCTTTTCATAACCATAAACCGATTTTAAATCACTGCTAAGATAATCATCATCAACATTAACTTGAATATCTGTCATTGTAAATTGTGCAGGATGCTCATAACCTGCAGCGTGAGTCACCTCTAAAAATTCTTTTCTAAATGTTTTGAAGTACTGTGCCAAACGTTCAGATTTTAGGGTGACATCTATTCCGCTCTGGCGCCATTTACTTTGTGTGGCAATGCCTGCAGGGCATTTATTTGTATGACAAACCTGGGCTTGAATACAGCCAATACTCAGCATAGCTTCTCTAGCGACATTAATACAATCTACCCCCATTGCGAAGGCCATAGCTGCTTTGGCCGGAAAACCGAGTTTACCACTGCCAATAAATACAATTCTATCGGTAAGTCCTCTATCTTGAAAAATTTTATAGAGGCTTGCAAAGCCATAAACCCATGGTAAAGAGACGTGATCGGCAAAACTTGGCGGTGCTGCTCCGGTTCCTCCCTCACCACCATCGACGGTAATAAAATCAGGACCTTTACCGGTTTTTTTCATTAAATCGGCTAGTTCTATCCATTGGTCCAATTTTCCTATCGCTCCCTTTATACCAACAGGAAGTCCTGTCTCATTGGCTATTTTTTCTACTAGGGAATGTAATTCTGCAATTGTTGAAAAAGCTTTGTGGGTAGATGGTGACAATACATCTTTACCAACCTCGACTCCGCGTATTTCAGCTATTTCTTTGGTTCTTGGCTCCAGGTAAAACGCCGCCCTTACCTGGTTTTGCTCCTTGTGAGAGCTTAACTTCAATGGCCTTTATACATGGGTTTTCATCAACCAAGACCTTCATTTTGTCCAAGGATAGATTACCATCTTTTGAGCGTACCCCGAAATAACCTGTGCCAAAATGGAAAACCACATCACCACCCTTTTTATGATAGGGAGAAAGACCGCCCTCACCAGTATTATGATAAGCTTCGGCCTTGAGAACACCTTTGTTCATGGCTTCTACCGCAGCAGCGGATAAAGAACCAAAGCTCATTGCGGATACATTTATTATTGAAGAAGGACGATAAGGTTTCTTCCGTTTGTTAAAGGCGCCAATGACTTTTGCACAGGGTAAAAAATATGGATTTTCTATGTTTGGGTGATTTTCAGGGATTTTATAGCCGATCATAGCATTTTTTATAAAAATATGCTGATGCGCATAAACATCCCTATCCGTACCGAAGCCTTCGTAATTATTTTCACGCTTCGCCGAAGCATATATCCAACTTCGTTCAATACGGTTAAAAGGGAGCTCCTCTCTATTATTTGCAACAAAATATTGTCTCATTTCAGGGCCAATACTTTCTAACCAATAACGTAGGTGGCCTACAACTGGATAGTTATGGCTAATAGTATGGGCTTTTTGAAAAAAGATATCACGGATGGCGACAAGCACAATCACCGCAACTATCCATAACCACCATGGAACGTTACCTAAAAAAGTTAAAACTCCGTCCATAAATTAAAATTCGATTACGTTTTGTTCCTATTATCCAATACTATTTTAATAACTCCAAATAATGCCAAAAGCACCCCAATAATAGAGCTCGTTAGATACATCCAAGCTGGTTTTTCCATCGTTAAAAGTAACATTCCCAGCGAGGTGAATACCATCCCGAAAATGGTATAGATGAGCCCTTTGTTCTTTTTATCCATTATTTAAGTTCAAATACAAAAGTCAAGTTCAAGTTCAACCCTTCGACAGGCTCAGGGTGACAAGTAGCACGTTTTTGTAAACTCCTAACTACTTATTAAGGTAGTCTAATGTTAACTCTGTCATCGCTTTTACACCCAATTGCATTCCGGCATCATCAATCAAGAAATCTGGAGTATGATGTGGAAAAGATTCTTTATTTCCAGGGGTCATTCCCCCTAAAAAGAAGAAAAAACCTGGCGCTTCACGTTGAAAATAGGAGAAATCTTCGGCACCTGTGATTGCTTTTTGAATTACTACATTATCCCCACCGGCAACACGCTGTAAAGTAGGTAGCATTCGGGTAACCAAAGCAGGATCGTTGTACGTTATGTCCGTAGCATCTTTTATCTCACATGTGGCGGTTCCGCCATAGGCTTTTGCAATGGTTTCAACCATTTCTACCATTCGCTTGTTTAATTTGTCTTTCATATCATAATCAAGCGTTCTGATGGTACCTATCATTTCAGCACTTTCTGGAATAATGTTAAAACGGACGCCACTTTTAATTTTACCAACGGTAATTACAGCTGCCTCTTCGGTAAGTTTGGTTTCACGGCTAATAATAGTCTGTAACCCGTCTATAATTTTAGCACTTATCAAGATTGGGTCCACACCGGACCAAGGTTGTGAACCATGACTTTGCTTTCCTTTAACCTTAATTGTAAAACTCTGTGCAGCGGCCATAGTTCCGCCAGATTTGTAACGAATCATGCCTACTGGAGTCTGAGAGTTTATGTGCAATCCGAAAATGGCATCCACTTTAGGGTTTTCCATAACACCTTCTTTCACCATTAATAATGCACCGCCTTCTTCACCTGGTGGTGGACCTTCTTCTGCCGGCTGAAAAATAAACTTTACGGTTCCTTTAATTTTGTCTTTATTTTTTGATAGTACTTCTGCAACACCCATTAAAATGGCTGTGTGGGTATCATGTCCGCAAGCGTGCATGACACCGACTTTTTCTCCTAAAAACTCAGAGGTCACAGTAGACTTAAATGGCAAATCGTTACGCTCGGTGACGGGTAGTGCGTCTATATCAGCCCTTAATGCTACAACTTTGCCAGGTTTATCACCTTTTAAAAGCCCCACCACACCGGTATATGCTACGCCAGTTTGCACTTCAATACCTAACGATTTTAGATGCTTTGCTATTTTTTCGGCTGTTTTAAACTCTCTATTGCCCAATTCTGGGTTTTGATGAATATCATGTCGCCAATCGATTACTTTTTTCTCAATACTTTTATAATCTTCGGAGAGGTTTGGCCCTTGAGCCAGCAATCCGCAAGTAACCATTAAGAATGCAAAAGCGAATACTTTAAGTTTAGTCATAATTTGAGTTTTAAAATTTAATAAGGCGGTAGCCATCATTTTGTAATTGTATCAAAGCTGTCATTGCCGACAATGATAACTGCACGCCGGAAATTGTTTCTTCTATAGGAAAATCTCTAGATAAGGATGATTGTCCGCAGAATATAAAATCTACTCCAGCGTCCATCAATTGCTGCACCATTTCTGCATTCGGGTTTTTTATTCCATACCGTTCAATATAGGCTTCATTGGTGATGATATCTTTTGACGCCTTGTTATGAACTACCAAGGCCACTTTCATGTTTTCTTTCGACACCCCATTTTGTGCATGCATATTCAAAAATCGGGCAGCCGTTTCAATGCTTCTATTTAAAGCTGAAGTGTCTTCGGGGCTATTCATGATATCAAAGACCACTTTTAATTCGGTATCACTTTCTATCTTATAATCTTGACCTTCGATTTGCCAAACTTTACCGTAGTCCGCGATTACTGGGCCTGCTTTTTTTTCTTGGGCTGCGATACT
>CALBVX010000137.1 GCA_937969515.1 uncultured Croceitalea sp.
TTATCCCAAGGACATTGGGCTCTGAGCTCGTCCATAATCGTAAGCAACCTATCAAAAGCTTTGAGTTGACCTTCTCTTGAATTCATTTTTCAAATTTTATTTAAAAATACAATCAACTTTGGTGAAGCAGCTAATACTATTTATGAAAGTTATAAACCAGCAATTTAACATATTAATAATCAGTTATTTACATAATAACCCTATATTTAGCATCCAGTTCCCTCCTATTTTTAAATAATTCCCCCTTTTCTAGTTTAACCAATGTTTTATTCATATCCTCATGAAAGTATATCAAAAAATATTGATAGGGATTTTGGCCGCCGGTGTCATACTTTACATTTCGGTTCAAGAAACCCAACAATTAAAAAATAAAGACGCACAATATGCTTCGCTAAACTTCATTAAGTGCACTACTGCAAAATTTTTGTTAGGTAATATTGATAGTACAAAACAGATATCTCCTCTATTTGAAAATCTAGGCAATCATAGTTTTACTATCACAACTGCAAAAAAAGATGCGCAGACTTTCTTTAATCAAGGATTGAGACTAACCTATGCATTTAATCACGCTGAAGCTCATCGCTCGTTTATGGAGGCCGCCCGATTAGATTCAAAGTCTGCAATGACCTATTGGGGGCAGGCCTACGTTTTAGGACCAAATATTAACGACCCTTTACCAGATAACCAAAGGAGGCAAAAAGCTTGGGAAGCTATTCTGAATGCCAAAAAAAACCTTAGGAAGTCCACAGCAAAAGAGCAAGCTTTAATAGAGGCCCTATCTAAAAGATATTCTAGTGATAGTACTTCTGATATTGCAAAGTTGAACATGGCTTATATGAAAGCCATGGAAAAAGTGGCCTTGCAGTTTCCTAAAGATGCGGATATACAAGTATTATATGCTGCATCAGTAATGAATACCGTACCATGGAATTATTGGGACAAAGATGGAAATCCGTCACCAAACATAAATGAAGCAAAAGCTGCCTTAGAAAAAGCCATAGCGCTAAATCCAGAAAACCCTGGAGCACATCATTATTATATACATATGGTAGAACTTCCGAAGCCTGATTTAGCTGAACCAAGCGCAGATATATTGGGCAAATTAATGCCAGGAGCAGGTCATATAGTGCATATGCCCTCACACATATATATTAGGGTGGGGCGTTATTTAGATGCCGTAAAAGTGAATCAAAAAGCCATACTAGCAGATGAAGACTACATCTCTCAATGCTATTCTCAAGGTATGTATCCATTAGGGTATTACCCGCACAATATTCATTTTTTATGGTCAGCGGCAAGTCTTCTAGGTAATAGTGAGATTGCCCTAGATGCCGCCAAAAAAACTGCCGAAAAAGTACCAATCGGAGAAATGAAAGAATTACATTTTCTTCAAAATTTTGCCTCCACCCCACTTTTAGCCTACGTTCGATTCGGAAAATGGAATGATATTTTGACTATGCCAAGCCCTAATTCTGAAATTAAGCATCTTAAATTAATTTGGCATTATGCTCGTGGTGTAGCCTTTACTAGAAAAGAAAATCTAAAAGAAGCTAAAGAAGAATTAGATGCTATTGAAAACATCTTAAAAGATCCAGAAATGAAAGAAATAATGGCAGTAGGTTTTGACTCTAGTTTTGCCATTGCAGAATTAGCCTATGAAGTTGTTGCTGGCGAAGTAGCGTCTCTTGAAGGCTTAAATGAAAAGTCAATAAAACATTTTAGAGAGGCCGTTGAACTTGAAGACAATCTCACTTACAACGAGCCTTCGGCGTGGTATATACCACCTAGACAAAACTTGGGAGCAATGTTACTAAAGGTTAAGCAGTACCAAGAGGCTGAAGCAATTTACCGTGATGACTTAAAAGAGTTACGTCAAAATGGTTGGTCGCTTACTGGGCTTTACAAAAGTTTAGAAGCTCAAGGTAAAAATGAAGAGGCTAAAAAAGTAAAACTAGAACTCGAAAAAGCTTGGGAACATTCTGACTTAGAACTGAGCAGCTCAGTTCTTTAGTTTATAATCTCTTTTTTTGCTTGTTGAAATTCGGTCACCATTTCTTCCACAATTTTAGCTGCAGGTTTAATATTATGAATTAAAGCAGATACTTGACCTATCTCAAGTTCTCCTTCTTTTAAATCTCCTTCGAACATCCCTCTTTTTGCCCTTGCCCTACCTAGAACTTCTTTTAATTCTTCAATAGAAGCTCCTTTTTCATAGGCCTCTTGAACTTGATGATAAAAATTGTTTTTAAGCAACCTCACGGGAGCTAATTCTTTTAAAGTCAACTGGGTATCACCCTCTTTAGCCTTAACAACTTCCTCTTTAAAAGAAAGATGTGAAGAAGCTTCATTACTGGCAACAAAACGGCTGCCGACCTGAACCCCGTCTGCTCCTAAGACCATAGCCGCCAACATTTGACGACCGGTCGCTATACCTCCGGCAGCTATTAAAGGAATGGCTAGTTTCTCTTTTACGGCGGGTATCAACACCAGTGTTGTGGTTTCATCTCGGCCATTGTGGCCACCTGCTTCAAAACCTTCGGCGACTACCGCATCTACTCCTGCATCTTGGGCTTTAAGTGCAAACTTTACACTACTCACCACATGCACCACAGTAATTCCTTTTTCTTTTAAAAAAGCCGTCCAGGTTTTAGGGTTTCCAGCAGATGTAAAAACTATTTTGACCCCTTCATCAATAATTATGGACATCAACTTATCAATATCCCGATACAGCATCGGTATATTAACCCCAAATGGTTTGTCAGTGGCTTTTTTGCACTTTTGAATGTGCTCAATCAGCACCTCTGGATACATGCTACCTGCACCTATTAAGCCTAGCCCGCCTGCATTTGAAACGGCTGAAGCCAATCTCCAACCACTTGCCCAAATCATTCCTCCTTGAACTATAGGGTACTTTATATGGAATAAATCTGTGATTCTATTTTGCATGCAGCTAAGATATGACTCCAGAACCGATTAACTCATCTTCAATATACCAGGCCACGAACTGGCCTTCCGTTATGGCTGATTGTTTTTCATCAAAATCAACATACAGACCACCATTAACTCGATATAAAGTAGCTATTTGTAGGGGCTGCCGATAACGGATTCTAGCCATAACAGTCATTATCCCATCAACCTTCAGTGCCAAATCTTCTCTTACCCAATGCAATTCTTTTTCGTTTACAAAAAGCGTTTTTCGTAGAAGACCAGGATGCGATTTTCCCTGTCCTGTATAAATAACGTTTTCATTTACATCGGTATCAATAACAAATAGAGGCTCTTTTGTACCTCCTACATCAAGGCCTTTTCGTTGTCCGATGGTAAAAAAATGGGCTCCAGAATGCTCTCCAACAATTTTCCCTTTATCCTTTGAATACGCAATTTTTTCTGATTGATATTTAAGTTCTTCTAGTTTCTCAGTAAAAGTTTTCGTTCCGTTTACGTAATACTCCGCGCTAGCCGGCACCTCTACAATTACACCCTTTTTAGGCTTCAATTTTTGTTGTAAAAATTCTGGTAAACGTACTTTACCTATAAAACATAATCCTTGGGAGTCTTTTTTATCGGCAGTTACCAAATCATTATCCGCGGCAATTTTACGCACTTCTGGTTTCGTTAGTTTTCCAATAGGGAAAAGTGTTTTTGCCAACTGTTCTTGTGAAAGCTGGCACAAAAAATAAGACTGGTCCTTATTATTATCAGCTCCCGCCAAAAGTTGATAAGTTTCCGTTCCATCGCTATTTTTAATTGTCCCCTTTCTACAATAGTGCCCGGTAGCCACATAATCGGCACCGAGACCCAAAGCAATTTTTAAAAAAACATCGAATTTAATTTCGCGGTTGCACAGCACGTCAGGATTAGGAGTTCTACCTTTTTCATATTCATTGAACATATAATCTACGATACGCTCTTTATATTCAACACTTAAGTCCACAGTCTGAAAAGGAATACCTAATTTATCCGCTACTATCAATGCATCATTGCTATCTTCCAACCACGGGCATTCATCTGAAATCGTAACGGAATCATCATGCCAGTTCTTCATAAAAAGTCCGATTACTTCATATCCCTGCTCTTTAAGCAGATATGCCGTAACACTTGAATCTACTCCACCAGATAATCCAACAATAACTTTCTTTTTCATTTGAGTAAAACTGATTGACAAAAATACAAAACCTGTGCTGAGTTTACCGAGATATAACTAAAACATGATTCTGGCAAACCTTTGGTGAAGTGAGTAATCTGATTGTATAGGTAAACATTTTTTGTTTATTTTTTTTTAATATATATAAAACATTATTAAATAAAAATACGCTCATTCCATTATTAAGTCTAAAAGTTCACATTCTGAGTATGACAATAAATTATAGTGGTTATTGACACCTATTTTTCTGTTAAATATTTTATAAAAAATATTTAACAGAAGCAACCTTTTAAATATTGTTTAATCATTTAAAGTAATTGATGAACAACTATTATTTAATTTAAAAACACTAAAAATGAAAAAAAACCTCACATTTAAAAACGTATTTCTTCTACTGCTACTGTCGGTATTTGCAGTATCCTGCGATGATGACAAAGAAGAATTGATGGCTTCGATGGAAAGTCAAACTACTATTGTAGAAACTGCAAAAAGTGAAGAAAGTTTGACTTCCCTTGTGGCAGCTCTATCTAAGGCCGATGAGAATGAAGACTCAGATTTAATCGGCACATTAAGCGGTAATGGTCCATTTACCGTATTTGCACCTTCAAATGAAGCCTTTACAACGCTATTACAAGGTTTAGAAGGTTTTGATACTCTTGAAGATTTTGATACTCAAGAAGAAAAAACATTATTGGCCAAGATTCTACAATATCACGTTGTTACTGGTGTTGCCGCAGCATCTACAGAATTGTCAGAAGGTCAGACCATAACTACGGTGCAAGGAGAAAGTGTTTCTGTTAGCCTTGATGGTGGCGTATTTATCGGCGATGCTACCGAAGATAATGCAAAGGTCATTCTTGCCGATGTACCTAACTCAAATGGTATAGTGCATGTTATTAATAAAGTATTATTGCCCCAAGAGGTTCTCAATATACTTAGTCCGCCTCAAGATTTGGTAGACCTAGTAGTAGCGACTGAAGTTTTATCCGCTCTTGAAGCAGCTGTTATAAAAGCAGATTTAGTAGAGACTTTGCAGAGCGAAGGTCCTTTTACCGTTTTTGCTCCAACCGATGATGCTTTTGCAGGCCTTCTTATGGCCTTGGGAGACGACTATAACTCTTTAGAGGATTTTGATACTGAAGAAGAAATCGCATTACTAAAAGATATTCTTTTATACCACGTTGTTCCAGCTAAAGTGTTGGCTGCTGATCTAGCTGAAGGTAGCGTTGCAACTGCTTTAGCTGAGAATACTATTGAAATTATTGCCGATGGAGAAACTTTTGTGATTGGCGATGCTTCTGATACCAATGCTGCAATAACGGGTACGGACATCATGGCTACTAATGGTGTAGCACATACCATCAATAAAGT
>CALBVX010000138.1 GCA_937969515.1 uncultured Croceitalea sp.
GACTTCATCTAATTGTGTTGACACTTCTGAAATTTCATAATCTGTTTTTTGATTTGAAGTTAGCATAATTGTGTTACTCAAATCTGTGTAACCTAAAAAGGAAATACTTAATGTATATGGTCCTTCTGGAGCTGATAGGGAATAAAAACCATATTCGTTTGTAGTAACTCCAATAGATGTACCATTTAAAAAAACATTTGCTCCGAATAATGTTTCACCATTTTCTTTGTCTCTTATAGTTCCGCTCAAGGTATAGGTGGTTTGCGCGAAAGCCTTTGTGCTTCCAAAAAATGTGAATAGTAAAAGCCCCATTATCAAAGGGCGGTAATAACTCGATTCTTTTGACATTATTTATTGATTTTTGATTGATGATATTCCAAATTGAGGAAACAAAACAATAGAAAAGGAATGCACAATTTTATTCTCTTTGACAAGTGATGTAAATGTGTTGACCAACGTTGTTATTTTGCTTTTTTCACACTCCGTAAAATGATTTACGAACAAATGTTTACTTCGTATCTAATAAAATCGCTATTGAAAATTATGGAACGTAGATTAGTGTATGATTAAAAACTGATGTTCCGGATAATTTCAAGTCAAAAAATGTTTTCTTGGACTTCAGATTTAGGTTTTTTCGTTTAATGATATGTTTTGCTTATTTGAAAAGTCCCTGTAAAGAATAACAAATACTTCTGTATACTATTTTCATTAATTTAAGTATCTTCATATCATAAAGAATTGCATCATATGTGTCTATTTGTTATATAAAATTGCAATACGGTGTATAGTTTAAAAATTGCAAGGTAAATAATTGAAAATCAATGTGGTAAGATGTGTAATCTCAGTCTGCCACCCCGACAAAAGCCAGTTCATTTTTGAACTGGTTTTTTTATTCAGAAAGTGGTTTTCCTAGTTTTGATTCTTTTTCCAAGTCGTAAATTCAGTTCTAACTTTTTCTTCTGTAAGTGGATAAAGACCGATAATCTTCTTTCCTTTTTGAACCTCCTCTATGACAAATTCTTCGTATAGTGTCATCTCTAAGCATTCATTGGCTACTTCATCAGCGATGTTCGCTGGAATAACCATTACACCATCATCATCACCAACTATAATGTCTCCCGGAAAAACAGCAACATCCCCGCAACCAATAGGGTCATTTATTGCAATCGCTTGGTGTAGCGTTAGATTCGTTGGAGCAGAAGGTTTACTATGAAACGAGGGCATATCTAGATCTGCAATTTCGATTGAATCCCGAAAACCCCCGTCGGTCACCATACCTACAACACCTCTCACCATCAATCTTGTAGCTAAAATTGAACCTGCAGAAGCCGCTCTTGCATCTTTTCTGCTATCAATTACCAAGACAGCACCTTCAGGACATTCTTCAACGGCGACTCGTTGCAAGTGCCTTGGATCTCTGAAAACGGAAATCGGATTCAAATCTTCTCGAGCGGGGATATAACGCAGAGTATAAGCTTCGCCAACCATAGTAAGTTTACCTAATTTCAGAGGTTTCACGTTTTGAATAAATTGATTTTTAAGTCCTTTTTTAAAGAGACAAGTGGCGATGGTTGCTGTGCTGACCTTTTTTAACTTGTCTTTTGTAGATTTTGAGACTTTAGTCATAAAAATTAATTTAAGTTATTCTACTTCTTGCCACACTTCCCTTAAGAAAGTTAAGTCCTTCTTCATTTTTGAAAAAATCTCTTTTTTATCCATGGATATCTTGGTAGCCCCATGTTCAGCGCCTCCCAAGTCATATTCTAAATGTAGCGAAACAGGAACATTGATTCCGTACTCTTTAAGCAATGAGAAGTACCTTTTGAAATTTACCATACCTTCTCCTAAGGGTGTGTTTATAGGTTTCCATTTGCCATCTACTATTCCCCATTTAAAATCTTTGATTACAATTGATTTGATAAAGGGTTTAATACGTTTTAGTCCTAACTCCCAACTACTTCCTCCTTCCACAACAGCATGCCTAATGTCATACTGTACGCCGATATATTGATTATTGGTAGTCTCGAGAATAGGGGGTAGGTCCCAAATAGGCGCACCCACGTGATTTCCCGCATGATTTTGGTAACAGCCGATTAAGTTCAGGACTTTATTAACGTCCTCTAACTTTTTGGCTTGCTGTCCATAAATAGATTGACTTTCTACTATGGTTCTATCCTCAACATAGTTTAGCCATCCCGTACGGTAATGCGAAAAACCCAGATTGCTTGCAGTTTCTAAAACCTTTTTCTGTTCTGTTTGGGTAATGTCCCAAACATTAGTGGTCATTATTTTTGGGTTTAACCCATTATTCTGCATAGCGGTAACGGCCTTCGGCAAATCTTCACTTACCCTTTCTGGTAATACGTGGCCTTTTGGTCTTACGGTCAAGTCTAAGCCGTTGAAACCCATTTCAGCTGCCGCCTCAGACATTCCGTTGTAGTCAAGAAATTGTAAATGCTTTGAAAATAAGTGCACTTTAAGAGCCTCACTAGGTTTTGTAGGTGAATTTAGAAGAGTATTATCATATACCAGTAATGGCAAACTGCTGAGGGCTGTGACTGAAAGTTTTGTAAAATTTCTTCTTGAAATTTCTTTTACATGTTCGCTCATAGTTGGTTAATGATTTATGCTTTTTAAGTAGAAATTATGTCAAATATTTGGATGTCTTACAAATATATGTATTTTTGGTAAACCAAACTGGTAAACCAATTTTTGATTTAGATTATTTCATATGGAATTCAAAATTTTCAAATCCAATTATACCCAAACCTTATTAATGTTAGGCGTCTTTTTAGTATTCATTGGTTGCGTAGACAAAACCAAGAATGAAAAAGAAGTCAAAAATGCTGAGATGGCTAACAATACTGTTAAAGCAAATGACCTTATCCCATTTTTCAAAGATTGGAATTTAATTTTGGGTGATGGCACCAATGCTGGTCGGGCAATAGACTATGAGAACAAAAATTTCTTTTATACAAAAACAGATGACAACGGTGATTGGGTCGTTTTTAAATCGCCTAACGCTGGCAATACCCATGGCACTTCGAATAATACGAGAACTGAGTTAGCTCAACTAAAGAAGTGGTCACCAATGAATGATGCTAGAATGAATGCGACACTTAAGGTTATGAATGTGTCAACTACGGGTGATGCGAGAGTAGCTTCGACATATTCAGTAGTGGTTGGTCAAATTCATAGTGCTGATGGGCATGAGAACGAACCACTAAAAATATTTTATAAAAAATTTCCAGGGCATAATAAAGGTTCCGTTTTTTGGAATTATGAAATCAATACTTCTGGTGAAGATAATTCAGGAAGATGGGATTATTCTTATCCGATTTGGGGCTATGACTTTTCCGTAGTTGGTACAGATGAAAATACCTATCCACCGGAACCTGAAGATGGTATTGCTTTGGGGGAAGAATTCAGTTATGAAGTGCAAATTAAAGAGGGTATAATGCATCTTACGTTTTCAAGCAAAGGGCATGAAACGAAAACATTTACCAAGAATCTTATTTCCTCAGAATATGCAAAACGTTCGAACATTCCAGAACAAGTAGAACGCTTATTCGTTGCCATCGGCCAAGATGGTGTTGAACGTGAAAATGCGTATACAGACGAAGGACTTTTTTTTAAGTTGGGTTGCTATAACCAAACGAATGGAAAGGACCCTAAAGTAAATAAGGTCTGGTGCTCTGGAGCCGAAACCCATGGGGGTGACTTAAAAAAACAATATACAGATGGTAATTATGCCGAAGTATGGTTTAAATCAGCAAGTATCATCATTCCAGATGAGGCGATTTCCAATGCGGGGTATTTTAAAGCCAATGATGGCTTGAGCACAAAAACGGTCTACCCAAGTGAGGTAATTCCTTTTATGGATAAATTTAAGATGCTAATGGGCGATGGTACCAATGTTGAAGATTTGGTCGACTTCGAAAACAAAGATTTTTTCTATACGGTAATTGATGGAACAAGACGTTGGGTAGTTTATAAAACACCCAATTCTGGTGTCACTTCAAAAAATTCTAGTAATACAAGAACCGAATTGCACGAAAAAAGAGAATGGACGCCTGAAGAAGGAGGCAAACTAACAGGTACTTGTAAGGTAATGCAAGTCTCTGTATCTGGCGATGCCCGTGTTGCGGCGTCATATTCGGTTGTTGTTGGCCAAATTCATAGTGGTGAAGGTCACGAAAATGAACCCTTAAAAATATTTTACAAGAAATTTCCAGGTCATACCAAAGGCTCGGTCTTTTGGAATTATGAAATTAATACCGCAGGTGATGATAATTCAGGCAGATGGGATTATTCAACCGCAATATGGGGCCACGATATGTCAATTGTTGGGGCAACAAAAAACGGTTACCCAGAAGAACCTGCCGATGGAATAGAACTAGGAGAAGAATTCAGCTATGAAGTGAATGTATATAAAGGCATTATGTACCTTACATTTAAAAGTGAAGGTCATGAAACTAAAACATTCACCAAAAATTTGATAGAATCAGAATACGTAAAACAATCTTCGTTACCGACTCAGGTGAAAAAATTATTTGTTCCAATAGGTCAAGACGGCACGGAAAGAGCTAGCGCCTATAGTGGTGAATTGGGCTATTTTAAGCAAGGCGCTTATAACCAGACCAATGGGAAAAGTCGTGAAGTAAATGGTGTTTGGTGTGCTGGTGCAGAAACCTATGGTGGTGATATTGCGAAACAATATGCAAATGGTTGCTATACTGAAGTGTGGTTCAGGGAAGCGACTGTGGGTTTAGGTGAACCTAAAAAATAAATTAAATCTACATTTATTACGAATCAAGAACAATAAATTATGAAACGATTTAGTGAAAAATATATCATCACAAAAGAAAGGGAATGGGAAGAGCTTGGTGGGGGAGTTTCAAGAAAGTTCTTGGGGTATGACAATCAAATTATGATGGTCAAAGTGAAATTTGAGAAAGGCGCATTAGGGTCTCCACATCAACATTTTCATACACAAGCTACATACTGTGTTTCCGGTAAATTCGAATTTGAAATTGATGGGGTAAAGCAAATTGTAGAAGCGGGCGATGGCGTTTATATCGAGCCAAACTTATTGCATAGCGCCATTTGTTTGGAGGAAGGTGTTCTCATTGATACCTTTAGTCCCGTCAGAGAAGATTTTTTAAGCGGTGGTGCAGTCTCTTATTTCGGAGATAAATAGATGAAGAAAAAACGCGTCTATAATTCATGGAATTTGATAAATGAGGAGCTGGCTAATTATATTTTGTTAAGAATTAATAATTTTAAGTTAAACAAAATCTCAGAATCCCTAAAATTTTAACATTTAAATGAAGAAATCGTTTTTTATTAACGGTTCAATAACATATATTTGGTAATCCAAACTGGTAAACCAATTTGGTTTACCAAAAAAATACCAACACTAAATTATTTATATGATAAAGTCTAAAGCATAAAAAAAGGATAGGTGCACGCCTATCCTTTTAAAAAAGATTACTTCTTTCGGAGGGAAGTAAAATTCGACAAATACACATTAAATGCAAATTTGAAGAATTCAAAAGTAATGAAATTCCTCGTAAAAATTTGTCCAAGAAATGTGATTAACTAAACTCAATTAGTTGTATTCCTTCTTATTTAGGAGCGCAAATGAAACTTTTGAAATTAACTGAATGAAAATGAACTTAAAAACAAAACTATTGATGATTGTGGTATTGCTGGTCAATATCCAATTATTTGCCCAGGATACCTATAGTATCTCTGGAACTGTAAAAGATGCGAACAATGTTCCTATTCCAGGAGCAAATATTGTCGTTTTAAATACGACGCGCGGAACACAAACTGATTTTGATGGAAATTTTTCTATCAATGTTTCTAATGCCGATGTATTGCAATTTTCGTACATCGGGTATGCGGCCCAAACTGTAATAGTAAATGGTCAGACCACTGTCAATATAGTAATGCAAGAAGACGCAAGTCAGTTAGATGAGGTAGTTGTTATTGGTTATGGTACTCAAAGAAAGTCAACCGTTACTGGGTCGATTTCCAAAGTTGTCAATGAAACTTTGGACCAGATTGCCGTTTCTAGGGTTGATGATGCTCTTATTGGGCAGGTTTCCGGGGTAAATATTCAAGCTACTAATGTAGAAGCTGGTGGTGCGCCGACTATTAATATAAGAGGGGTTGGTTCTGTGAGTGCTGATACAGGTCCTGCACTTGTAATTGATGGTATTGTTGTTAGTTCAGAATTTCTGGCGAATATTGATATGAACGATGTGGAATCGTTCGAAGTTTTAAAAGATGCTGCTTCTGCTTCTATTTATGGTAGTGAGGGTGCCAACGGGGTTATTTTAATTACTACCAAAAGCGGTAAGTCAGGAAAAACAAAGTTTAGTTATCAAACCTATACTGGTTACAAGCAAGCTCATGGTAGTGACGATTACCGAAAGGATTTGAATGAATGGGCTGCTTTAGAACAAGCTACGACCGGAACACTTTCAGGTGAAACGCTATATGCTCTAGATTTAGTAAGTATTACTGGGGTTAATAGAGATTGGCAAGATGTCTTCTTTGATGGAGGTACAGTAACCAGCCATTCCCTTTCTGCAAGAGGAGGGACGGATAATTCTACTTATAGCGCTTCTTTAAGATCATTACATGATGAAGGAGTTGTAATTACAGATGATTACAAATTGTATACGGCAAATTTAAAATTTGATACTAAAATAGGTAAGAAATTAAAGTTTGGTCTTAGGGCATCTCCTTCTTACACAAAGCAAAGAAGATTGCCAACATCGATACACAATCCAACACGTCAATCACCTTGGTTACCTATTTACCATACCGAAGAAACATTACAATTTATAAATCGAGATGTTTATCCTGATGTAGGTGTAGGAGATTATTTCTGGGAAAATCATTTAGAAAACAGGGATTACGACGGTGACGGTAATACTGAGAGGCCAAGAACCTCCGGTGACTCCAATCCATTTCAACAATATGTTGAACGTCAACACTATGAATTCAATACAAAATTATTCGGTTCTACCTATTTGAGCTATAAGTTGGCAAAGGGCTTGACAGCTAAAACTTCTTTGGGTATTACCTTAGAACAGCGTAAACGTGATAGGTATGACGGTGTTAATTATCATGCTGCTGGTGCAGGTAGATCCAATTACTTTTTAGAAAATAGGTTCCGTACAAGACTTGTTTCTGATAATACATTGAACTATAGCAGAACATTTGGAGATCATGATCTTAATCTTTTAGGTGGTCTTACGATACAGCAGCGTACAACTGAAATAAGTCAGATCAATGCCAATGGTTTCACCAACGACCGTCTTAGAAATGTTAATGGAGCTAATCCAGATAATACTACAACATTTCAAGCCAACGCAGAACGTAAAAAGATAGGTGCTTTTGCAAGGGTCAACTATGCATATAAGGATAAATATCTTTTAAATGCATCCTTTAGGGCAGATGGTAGTTCTGTTTTTGGTTTAGATAACAAATGGGGTTATTTCCCTGCGGTATCCGCTGGTTGGAATGTTGCCAAAGAGAATTTCTTACTGAATAATGATGTAGTAAGTAATTTAAAGTTTAGAGCCAGTTATGGTCTTACAGGGTCTGAGAATTTTAATCTTTCTACGCTTGAAGAAACAGTATGGCCATATTTGTCACTGTTGCAAAATTCTAATGCGGTTGTTGATGGTAACCTTGTATCTGGTATATCGCCTTTAAACATAGCAAATAATGCATTACAATGGGAGGCTTCTAAAGAATTAACTGTTGGTCTGGACTATGGTTTTTGGAATAATCGAATTTCTGGTTCTATAGATTATTACCAAAGAAATAGTGATGAGTTGTTGCTTAACAACCCTGTTTCCTATGTTACTGGATTTAACAATGGAATTGTGAATTTGGGTGAAGTGCAAAATAGAGGGGTAGAATTTGAATTAAGGACTAGAAATATAGTTAAGGAGAATTTCAGGTGGAATTCTACAATTATTGCATCTACCAATCAAAACGAACTATTGAGTTTCGGAGATTCTAATAATGCACTTATTGAAGATACATATGGCAGAAATTCGCAGTGGATCAATAGAATAGGAGAACCTATCTCTTCTTATTGGGGGTTTGTTGTGGATAGTGAGGCCTATGATGAAGTCTCATTTAGAAATACTTATGTAGACAACCCTTGGAATAGAATTAACGGTCAGGCTGATGATACCATCGTTAAGGATTTGAATGGTGATGGTATTATTACTGAAGAAGATAAGACAATACTTGGAGACCCTTATCCAGATTTGATATACAGTTTCACTAATGAATTTCAGATTGGTCAAATAGATATCTCTTTTATGGTACAAGGTAGTTTAGGGGCACAGGTAAATAATATTGGTGACCAATATTTCTATAACTGGTTTGGGAATAGAACCAGAAGTGGAGGAGAAGCACAAGCTGTTGCGGATGGCTTAGTACCACATGTGTCCTTTATTCAAGAAAGAGTATTAACCAGTGAAGTAATTGCCAGTGCGGACTATTTCTCTTTACGAAATGTAAATGTTGGTTATAATTTTGATAGTGATACAGTTTCAAGAATTGGTTTAGAAGGTCTTAGAGTGTATGCCACTGCTCAAAACCTTTTATACATTACAGCAGATGATTACCACGGTTTTAACCCAGAACATGATGATAATGGTAATATTAGGGCATTCGGATCGCAAAGAGCAGGTACGCCTATATTTAGGACATTAACATTTGGTCTAAACATTGATTTTTAAAAAACTAATTATTATGAAATACATAAAATATATAACCTTCACGGTGGCTACACTTTTAGTTTCGTGTAGTGTAGACGAGTTTTTGAATCCAATACCGGAAACGGTAATAGTAGAGGAATCATTTTTTCAAACCGATGCCGACGTTGAGGCTAGTGTGCTTGGAATATATGACGCGCTGCAAGGGGTAAACGAAAATAGCGGAACAAATATTGGAAATTTCAATAGAGGGGTGCAGTTTGAGCATCTGTTGACCGAACATCGTACAGATAATACCAGAAATGCAACATTGGAAGGGTCAAAGTCGGACTTTCATAGATATGTTGTTGATGCTAACAATGTGGAATCTGAAGATTATTACGCATCAATGTACGAAGTTATTTTTAGGGCGAATAACACCCTAAGGTTTATTGATATTGCAGATGAAAGTAATCAGGCCAGTTATGCAGCGGAAGCTAAATTTTTAAGGGCATATGCTTATTTTAAATTGGTAAGACTGTTTAGTGATGTGCCTTTAGTAACTGAGGTAACTGGTCCTACTGACAACGAGTCTCTTTTCACAAGAGTAGCTGAAGAACAAATTTACGCTCAGATTGTTGATGATTTACAAGAGGCTGTAAGTGTGTTAGATAATTCAAGCAAAGCAAGAGCGTCTAGAGCAGCTGCACAGGGTATTTTGGCAAAAGTATATATGTCACAGCCAAGCCCTAATTATTCAGGAGCAGAGCAATTATGTGAAGCCATTATCAACAGTGGTGAATTTGCATTAGAAGGTAATTTTACAGATGTATTTTACAATGAATTGAATGATGAGATCATTTTTGCTATTCAATATCAATTTGGTAATACTCTAGAGAGTCAAAGCTTTTCTTCTGAATTTACTTCTTTTTCACGTCAAGGTAGAGAAGATGGTCAAAACATTGTTAATGACAATTTAGTTGCTGATTTTGCTGCTTTTGGCGGGGTAAGAGGCGGGCAGTCTTTTATTAACCTTGGCAGTTCTATTGAAGTAATTAAGTTTTTACCTGAGGGGTCCGATATAACTGTATCTCCACCAACATATGGCGAAAATGCCCGAAATGCAGGTAACGATTACATAGCCCTTCGTTATGCAGATGTATTATTGATGCATGTTGAAGCCACCATAGGGTCAGGTACGAGTACCTCTGATATAGGTGCCATACAATCTTTTCAGCAGATAAGGGATAGAGCCTTCCCAGCTACTGCACCTAATGCAATATCAAGTATATCCAAAGACGAGCTTTTGACAGAGAGACGAGTAGAACTGGCATTTGAAAACCAGCGTTGGTTTGATTTGTTAAGGTTTGGCGTTGCAAATGACGTTTTGAGTGCGCATGCTGTTGAGATGGGATATGTCTATTCTCCAAGAGATTTATTGTTGCCAATTCCTGCTAGGGAAATTAATCTAAGTGATGGCCTTTTAACGCAAAATCCAGGGTATTAATATTAATATTATAAACGATGAAATTTAAAGTAAACATATTTAATAAAATAAGACTGGTGCTAACAACATTGGTAGTAGCAAGTATTGTCTTAAGTTGTGTGGGTGATGAGCTTTTTAGAGATGATTTACCTGGTGCGAATTCCAAAGCAGATACTGTATTTCCTGAAGCTAATTTTTCGTATGCTTCTTCTTCTGACGATTTTAGGACGATTAATTTCACCAATCTTTCTACTGAGGCTTTATCTTATGTATGGGATTTTGGTAATGGTAATACTTCAACCGATGATGATACATCATTTACATTTTCAGATGGTGAAGGTACATATCCTGTATCATTAACTGCAACAGATGGTAATGGTGTTTCAGGTACTACTTCTATTGATGTTATAGTTGTTGAAGGGCCATTTCAACCAATTATTTTAGAGGCTGGTTTTGAAGATGATACCCTACCTGAAGGTGGCGGAGATGGAAGGGATTCTTGGAGGAACAGTGATTTGGGCGGTGTTATCCAAATTACAGGTAGTCCTGTAACCTTAGGAGATCAGGGTGCTAAGTTGCCCGTTCCTGCTGGAGACCGTATCGGATATCAAGAAATAACCGTAGATCCCGACATGAATTATGATTTAAGTTTTTGGTACACAATGTTGAGCGGATCATCTGATGCTAGATTAATTGTCTCCGTTCTTGGGGTTACTCAAAATGGGGGAACTTTCACCACTTTGGATGAGGTAACTAATGGTACGCTTGCTTCTGTAACGGTAACTGATGATTCAGAGCCTGACGTTTACGTACAACAAAAGCTGTCTTTTAATTCGGGAACTAATAATACTGTCGCAATCTTTTTTACCAATGGTGGGGTTGAGGCTAGGTTAGACGATTTTACAATTGATATAGGGGCTGAAGGTGCAGTTCCTCCTTCTGCCGGATTTAGTTCTGCTCAAAGTGAAATTAACTTTTTGGAGTATACATTTACGAATTCATCTACAGGTGCTATTAGTTACGAATGGGATTTTGGTGATGGAAATACTTCAACAGAAGAATCTCCAACACATATATATACGGAAGCAGATACTTATACGGTTACTCTTATAGCTACCAATGAGGCTGGTTTGTCAACAACTTTAGCACAAACTATTACCATATTGGCGCCTGTAACGGCAGACTTCACCTCTGAGGTAGATGCTGACGATTATAGAACATTTAATTTTATGGATGCTTCAGAAGGTGCTGTAACACTTTTGTGGGAATTTGGAGATGGCTTCCAATTCACAGGAATGAATCCATCACATACTTACGCTGAAGACGGAATTTACACAGTTTCTTTAACTGCTACTAGTATTACAGGTAATACAGATGTAGCTACTGAGGAAATTGTAGTTTCTGAGGGCTTTGTAGTGCAAGTCCTAAATGGTACATTTGATGAATTTACGGTGAATACCGGTGATAATGCAGATGCATGGGACATGACTCCTAATAGTACTGTTGTTGATAATGATGGAAATACAATTCCAAGTCCATATGACCCTCTTTGGGATAATGGTGCTTTGGATAGTTGGTTAGAAGGCTTTTATGGAGATAATAGCGAGCAGGCAGGCTCTACCAGTGATGGAAATAATGGAACTAGAGGAGCAAAATTGGACGAAACTGGTCGTCGATTGTATCAAGTGGTAACCGTTCAACAGGGATCAACATATACATTCTCTATTGATGCTAGAACTACTGCCGCAGGTATAACTTCCGAAGTATTTATATTAAATACTGAAATTGCAGACGAGACAGGTATTAATGCAAACTTAGGTGCTGATGCAGATGTAGATGCATACTTTGCAATTCCAAATATTTTTGCAACAGATGGTGATGCTTATTCCACACATACGTTCCAATTTACGGCATCCACAAATCAAATAGTGATTTATGTGAGAAATGTAGATGTTGTAGATAATGTCGCTGAAGCCTTCTTTGATAATATTACAATCACTGATTAATTAGCTATAGTTTTATACTAGAACCACCCAGACTTTAAATTAAAGATTGGGTGGTTATATATCATTGAGGTGAAATTGGTTATTAAACTGAATCTTTAAATCATTAAATGGGAATTTTTCTAAAAAAATCTATATTAATTCTTTTGATATCGTTTCTAGTCCTTAGCGCAAGAGGTCAGGAAGAGACTGAAACTATTCTTGGTTCAAGGGTTGAGGTTACTTCAAAAAAGAAAAGGAATAAAAAAAAGAAGCTAAAGCTGCCGAAAATTGACTTAAGTCATTGGAAGGTAACGATTCCTGAAGGAAAAGGTAAGGGAGGGGCGATAAGTGTTTCGCCACCTGAAATTCTTGATTATGCGAGTAATGAAGTTTTAAAACCTTTTATGTATAATGATTCGGTTTCAGGAGCTTTGGTTTTTCATGCCTATCCAACAGATGCTACCACGGCGAACACCAAATATTCTAGGTCAGAGCTAAGAGAACAGATGGAGCCTGGTAATGATAAGGTTAATTGGACATTTTCTCAAGGAGGATATCTAAAGGCAAAAATGGCAATGGGCGAAGTTTCTAGGGCTGATGATGGAAAGTATCATAAGGTAATTATTGCTCAAATTCATGGCCGGTTAACAAATGAACAACGTGAACTGATCGGTCAAAAAGATAACAATGCGCCGCCCATTTTAAAGATTTATTGGCAAAACGGAAAGATTCGAGTAAAAACGAAAGTTTTAAAGTATGTTGGTGTTGATCAAAAAGGAATTTTATACAAAGAAGCATGGACTGATGATAAAGGTCAAAATTTTGAACAAGAGGTAGGTTTTAGAAAATTTACGATAGAAGTTAAAGTCACTGATGGTAAAATGGTAGTCTCATTAAATAAAAATGAATTTTTTGTTTATGATAGCGCAAGTATAAAACGTTGGGGAATATTTGAAAACTATTTTAAGGTGGGCAATTACTTTCAAACGAGAGATAAAGGTGCTTATGCAAGTGTTAAACTTTATGAACTGGATTTAGCACATTAAAAATGACTATATGAAACTTGATTTGAACTTTAAACTTTTAAAGCATATCCCGGAGAAACTGTTCGTCATTGTTATTGCCATGATTTTAATTTACGGTTGTAATAGTGAAGGAAAGGATATCCCAATTGAAGAAATAGAGGAAGAAGTTATTCTAGAAGATGATACGATTGGTGAAGATAATAATCCTTCGTTTGTTTTTCCTGAAATAGATTTGAACAATTGGAAAGTTACTTTACCAATTTCAAATAATGGAAAACCAATTGAAGTTGAACCCCCTGAAATTTTAGATTATGCTAACAATGTGGTTTTGAAACCATTTATGTATAACGACTCAATTAATGGTGCACTGGTTTTTTATACGTACCCCGGTGCTACAACAACAAATTCATCGTATTCAAGAACTGAGTTAAGAGAGCAAATGGACCCCGGTAGTAATTCAACAAACTGGACGTTCGCAGAGGGTGGAAGTATGAAAGGGACACTTTCCTTAGAAGAAATTTCTAAAGATAATGATGGTGATTATCACCGAACTATGATTATGCAAATTCACGGAAGATTAACAAATGCACAGCGTGACCTAATAGGTGAAAATGATAATAATGCACCACCAATGCTAAAAATTTATTGGCAAGATGGGGCAGTAAGAGTTGTAACAAAAGCCTTAAAAGATTTGTCCGCTTCTGATACCGAAATACTGTATACAGATGCTTGGCAGGATGGGGAGAGTTATATTTTTCCGGATAAAGTTGATTTTGAAAAATTTACGATTGAAATAAAAGCATCGGAAGGAAGGATGGAAGTGATATTGAATGAAAGTGATTCTCAAGTGTTCGAAGGTGTTCACATAGAAAAATGGGGCGTTTTTGAAAACTACTTTAAGGCAGGAAATTATTTGCAAACTACAGAATCAGAGGCTTTTGCAAAAGTTAAATATTATGATTTACTAGTTGAACATTAATAAGTATTTGAGTTAGTTTAGTTATGACATGGGCTGTTGATTTTTTCCTTATTAACAGCCTTTGTAAACTACATTGAAATAATGTTTATATAATTGAAATCAATAACCGATAGTTGAAGTAATTTTCATAAATTTAACAAACCAATCTGGTTAACCAATTTGGTCAATTAAAAAAATACTATGAAAGTTGAGGTTTTAACCAACAATGAGAAACGAGATGTGCAGCAAAGTATAATTGCTAAACTTCGCGATTTAATTGAGTATAAAAACTTAGAGCCTGGTGATAAGTTACCTTCAGAGCGTATGCTATCCGAAAAGTTCGAGGTAAGTAGAAGTAATATTCGTGAAGCCATTCAAAAATTGGAGTTTTATGGAATCTTATATTCTAAACCCCAAAGCGGAACTTTTATTGCAGATATTGGGCGTGTTGCTATGAGCGGTATGATGGAGGATATCCTTGGACTAGAAGAACCAGATTTTAAATCATTAGTAGAGACAAGAATTTTATTGGAACTTAAAACAGTGCGATTAGCTGCACTTAGAAGAACAGATGAAGATTTAGAGGCAATGCAATCTGCCTTGGATGCCTATAAAAATAAGGTGTTAAATAAAGAGGATGCTGTAGAGGAAGATTTGTTATTTCACCTTGCTATTGCCAAAGCAAGCAAGAACAGCTCTATGAACACGTTTATGTTGATTATTACCCCTGAGATTATTACAAATTTTGAAAAGTATCATGTTTGTGATTCAAATCAATCTTTTAAAGGTATTCAAGAACATGAAAATATATTTATGGCGATTAAAGATCAAGATCCAAAAAGAGCCAAAGAGATGATGAAAGTTCATTTCAATGTATTATATCAATATTGTTATCATACAAATAACTAAGTTGAAAATTTTGAAAACAAAAAGTGCACGATTTTGTTTTCAATGTATATCATAAGGAGGGAGTAAAATTTGATGGATTACATGTCGATACCATTTTATGCCGGTCATTGAATATCCGATTTTACTATATAGATTTTAGTTGTAAAGGGCTTGCGAGAAGGCTTTAAAGCTTTGCGGCGGGGTTTTTATCAAGTAGTAATTAGAACATATATTATGAAAGTAAAAGGATTAAGATGGTGGATTATAATATTGATTTTTGTAGCTACCGTTATAAACTACATCGATAGAACGGCATTCGCTTTACTTTGGCCACAGATGGGTGAGGACTTAGGGATGGATAATTCTGATTACGCCCTAATGCTCAATATTTTTATGATTACCTATGCCGCAAGTAAATTTTTATCCGGTAGGTTGTATGATAAGATTGGAACTAGAATAGGCTTTATTGTGTCCATTGTAGTATGGTCATTAGCCGCTGCTTTTCATGCACTTGCAAGAGGTGTAGCAACCTTGTCTATAGTGAGAGGTTTATTAGGGCTTGGCGAAGCAGGATTGTGGCCCGGAGCAGTAAAGAGTAATGGCGAATGGTTCCCAGTAAAACAAAGGGCTTTGGCACAGGGCATATTTAATGCGGGAGCATCAATAGGTAATGTAGTGGCTCCAGTAATAATCGTTTTTCTTTATGCCCAATTTGGATGGAAATCAACTTATCTAATTTTAGGTGGTTTAGGGTTGTTGTGGGTAGTTCCATGGTTTATAGTGAATAAGTCAAAACCTGAAGACCACCCTTGGATGACCGAGGATGAGCGAAATCTAATACTCAATGATAGGATAGCCAATAATGACGTAGCGGTTGAAGGTGCCAAAAGCTTAGGGGTTGTAGAAATATTGAGTTTTAAACAACCGTGGGGGGTTTTGCTATGTAGATTCTTCATTGAGCCAATCTGGTGGTTTTTTGCAGGTTGGATGCCGATTTATTTGAATTCAAAATTTAACCTTAGTATAGAAGAGATTGGAAACACTATGTGGATTTCATATCTAATGGCCGCTGCTGGTGGAATTGTAGGGGGTTATGTTACCGAATTGATTATAAAACGTACTTCTGTGGATTTTGGGAGAAAAGCCAGTATAGTAATAGGGAGTGCTTTAATCATTCTAGGGTTTGTTTGCATTATAATGTTCGTTAGTGATTCTAATTATATGACCTTTATTTATTTGGCGGGTGTAGCTCTTTTCGGATTTCAGTTTGCCATAGGAAACATTCAAACACTGTCCAGTGATTTATTCAAAGGACCATCGGTGGGTACTTTGGCTGGTCTAGCTGGAACGGTTGCGGCATTTTCTCCGATAATAATGAACTGGTTTATAGGTAATATAACCAAAGGAGGTTCATATACCCCAGCATTTATAGCTATAACATTATCGGTGGTGTTAGCAGTGATGTCAATCTTCTTTTTCATTAGAAAAGTAGGATTAGTAAAAACAGAAAATAAAATTTAATCAAGAAAATACACTTATAAAAGATGAGTAAGAACGAAGGTAAAGTTGCCGTAGTAACAGGAGCAACAGGAGGCATAGGTTTTGAAGTTGCAAAAAGATTAGGTGAAGATGGTTATACCGTAGTTTTGAACGGTATAGAAGATGAGGTCGGGGCGGAACGGGTAAAAGAGCTTGTTGCCAAAGGTATCAAGGCTGAATATTATGGTTTC
>CALBVX010000139.1 GCA_937969515.1 uncultured Croceitalea sp.
TACTTTTGAGTATCCGATAAAAAGGCCTCGGTATTTCGCATTACTTCATCCAAATAATTACCCTCATGCAAGAGCATACCATAAAAATTTCCCAATTGCTCTTTTTGATATTGCTGCCATTTGCTTAGCGTATGTTTCTCCAATAAATGATGGGCCTTAATAATAATCAGTGGCGCTGCAGCTTCAAAACCTACCCGACCTTTAATACCGATAATGGTGTCTCCCACATGAATATCTCGGCCTATAGCGTACTTTGATGCCATAGCTTCAAGTTTTTCGATGTTCTTTACAGGAGTATTTTTTTCATCATTGATAGCTGTTAATTCCCCTTTTTTGAAGGTTAATTTTACTTCTGAAGGCTCTTTTTGTTGCAGTTGACTTGGGTAGGCACTATCAGGTAGCGGCAGGTTAGATGTCAATGTCTCTGAACCACCAACTGAAGTTCCCCATAAGCCTTTATTAATAGAATATTTTGCTTTTTCCCACGAATAATCTACCCCATTAACTTTTAAGTATTCAATTTCTTCCTCTCTGGCCAATCGATTATCTCTGATTGGGGTAATTATTTCAATTTCTGGAGCTAAGGTTTGAAAAATCATATCGAACCGTACTTGGTCATTACCGGCACCGGTACTACCATGCGCGATGTATTTAGCATCTACCTTTTTAGCGTGATTTACAATTTCAACGGCCTGCACAATTCGTTCTGCACTAACCGAAAGCGGGTAGGTATTGTTTCGTAAAACATTACCGAAGATCAGGTACTTCACTACGTTATCATAAAAGTTCTGTACAGCATCGATAGAAGTATAGCTGGTTGCGCCCAAGGCAAGAGCCTTTTCTTTTATGGTCGCAATTTCTTCAGACGAAAATCCGCCAGTGTTTACGCTTACGGCGTGAACTTCATATCCCTTTTCTTTTGAAAGGTATTTGGCGCAATACGAAGTATCTAATCCACCACTGTATGCGAGTATTAATTTTTTCATTGTCTTATATAGCTAAATGTCAGCTTAAGCGTAGTCGAGAACGAGTTTTTGTACTATACATCTCGACTCCGCTCGATGTGACAGGGTTATTTCGATTTTTTCTTTAAAAACAGGTTTTCTTTAATTCCTTTTAGTCTTTGAAAGGCCTTACTGTTTAGTTTCTCTTTATCTTTTGATTTGGTTACGTGGTCGTATAACATACCTGTACATAGGCACATTTTTCTTTCCGTCCGGGTAAGAATATCAAAGTTCTTGCAGGTCTGACAGCCCTTCCAGAAATCAGGGTCATCCGTTAATTCCGAAAAGGTAACAGGCTTGTAACCTAACTCGTAATTCATTTTCATTACGGGAAGCCCGGTAGTGATTCCAAAAATTTTGGCATCAGGAAACTTTTCTCGTGACAGTTCAAAGATTCGCTTTTTGATTTTTTTGGCAAGGCCTTGATTACGAAAATCAGGATGAACAATTAATCCAGAATTGGCCACGAATCCTTTATTTCCCCAAACTTCTATATAGCAAAAGCCAGCGAACTTATCGTCCTCTAATGCTATTACCGCATTACCATTTTCGAGCCTTTTCAGAATATATTCTGGTGTACGCTGCGCAATACCGGTACCTCTAACCTTTGCAGATTCAGTTATAGTATCGCTTATAATTTGAGCGTATTTAAAATGTGATTCGTTAGCAACAATGATTTCCATTGCTAAATGTTTTAGAGTAAATAATAAAATTGTTTTTGAGACTTGCGGGAATGGACTCACCTATTCCCATAGATATTATGCACCCTTACGGGCGACGGCGACGAGCGAACGGACGTACTGGAGCTGAGTAGCTCTCAAGTGTGGATATGTAGTTTTGTTCGTTCATTATGGCTCAAAAGTACAAATTAATTTTAAAGCACCTAACCAAGGTTGATTTTTTTACTAAACCTTGCTTTTATGTTATGATTTTTAAAAATTTCATAAATGAAGTACCCAAATACCAAACAATATTCAAGGGTAATTAACCATAAGTTCTCTTTAAAATCAGGGTTTGCATAGGTAAAATAGCTAAGAACAACAGTGGCAGACCACACCATAGCAAAACGGTAATCAGAGAAAATTGCCAGCACCAAGAGGAATATGATATACCAAGGATGCACCGTACTAGAAAGAAAATAATAACTAGAAAGCAATAAAAGCATAGAACCAAGTAATTTTTTTAGGTCTTGGTTTTTTCTTAGAAAAGTGAGAAGCAAAGCAATGCTAATGACCAATTTTGGAACTAGACTTCCGTAAGCTTTAACAAGCTCCCACGGTTTGGCTTCAAAATAGACAACGCCTACTTTTTTGACTAAATTATAGACGGAAGCATTAAACTCAAAATTAGAAAACCATAGCCCTACAGTTTGTGCATAGTTAGTAATGAACTCTGATGAATAAAAGGGGAGGAGAAATATAAGGCAGGTAAAACCAACTAAACTATAGAACAGGGTACTTTTTTTAAGCCCTAAATGTTTTAAAAATAAGGGTAAAAATAAAATGGGAACAAGTTTTACCAGAATTGAAAGCGTATAGACGGGAGCGGCCAATTGCCATTTTTGAATAGAAATTAAGTACATCGCCCAAACAAAGAAAAAGAGCATGACCCCCTCAAAATGCAAGTTTCCAGAAAGCTCTATTATAACTAGGGGATTTAGAAAATACCAGAATGCAAGATGATTTGAACGCCCTAAATGCAGTAGCAGCTTTCTTCCAAAAATTAGGATGCCAATATCTGCTAAAATAATGACGAGACGCATCACAACTAATGACCCTAATATGGTACCACCGCCTATTAAGGTAGAAATGGTAAAAATAAGTTGGTTTAACGGAGGGTAGTTGCTAAAGTGTCTGGCGCTTAAAGAACCCATTCCTTCGTAGAGCTGTTGCGCGTTCGCTACAGCTAAATCAGATTGTTCTATTAAAGTATTAGGTGTATATAAATATGGATTAATACCATTTTTGATGAGTTCCCCATCCCATATAAAACGGTAAAAATCTTGAGAAAGATTAGGGTCTGAAAAAAGAAAAATAAGCCTAAAAAGTATACCGGTAACTAAAAGAAATTTAAAGTTCCATTTTTCAAACTGAATAAGCTTGTAATAAAAGAAGAAAAGCGCAGAATATAGGCTAAGTAGTTTTACGAAGTCTTCACGAATTAAATGATAGGCAAATGTGTAATAGAAAAAAACACAACCCAGTGCAATGATTATGGGGTATTTGTGTAATTTCCAGTAAGAATACATTCGTTAGGCTTTTGCCGTCAAGGACTTAAAGAAAACAAAACCAAAACCTAAGAATAACATTAAATGAAAAGGAAAAAGCCCATAATCATTTAAAGGAACGGCACTATACATGCCAAACAAGAAGTAAAGCATTAGGGCAAACTCAATAATCATATTTGGAGAAAGCTTGGTTGCTAAATAGCGATTACCTTTCCAACTATCCGTTAGATTATTGATATTAAATTTTGGTGTGCGAACAAATTCACTTCGCTTACCTAAATGACCTTCCATAACTGCGATAGAGTTGTGCAAGGAAAGGCCTAAGGCTACCGAGAAAAAGGTGAAAAATAACTTGATATAATCAATAAACTTATCAAAGCCACTGCCTTGAATACTCTTATAGGTATACCAATAACAAAAGAATAAAATTATAGTACTAACAATGAAAAAACTTGTTACCTCAAAAACCCATGCTAGATGACCATATGTATTTTTGATGTAAAGCATCGGTATGCTCAACAAGGCAACAATGAATACACAAAGGAACATTGAACTGTTCAGTAAGTGCATCACCCCATGAAATTTGGTTTTAAAATCAATATTCTTCGACTTTACTACACTTAACACTGTTTTTCTGAAGTTTTCAGCACCACCTTTATTCCAACGGAATTGTTGCGAACGCGCTGCGCTCATTACTACAGGTAGCTCTGCTGGAGTTTCTACATCTTCTAGGTATTTGAACTTCCAGTTTTTAAGTTGTGCGCGATAGCTCAAATCTAAATCTTCCGTCAGCGTATCACCTTCCCAATTACCCGCATCGAGGATACATTCTTTTCTCCAAATGCCTGCAGTACCGTTAAAATTGATAAAATGCCCTTTTGAATTACGACCAACCTGTTCTAAAGTAAAGTGGGCATCTAAAGCAAAAGCTTGAATTCTTGTTAAAGTGGAATAGTCTCTATTGATATGCCCCCATCTGGTTTGAACAACACCAATCTCACTATCCTTAAAATAAGGAACGGTCTTTTTTAACCAATCACTTTCGGGTAGAAAATCCGCATCAAAAATAGCAATAAACTCCCCTTTTGCAATCTCAAGCCCTTCTTTCAAAGCTCCGGCCTTAAAACCTTGGCGGTTAGTTCTGCATATATGTTTAATATCCAATCCAGCTTCTTGAAGAGCCTCAATACGTTTTGCAGTATCTATTACGGTATCGTCGGTGGAGTCGTCTAGAACTTGGATTTCTAACTTACTTTTTGGGTATTCTATTTCG
>CALBVX010000140.1 GCA_937969515.1 uncultured Croceitalea sp.
AGCATAACAACTTCAACATTCTGATTAGTTATGTTTTTTCCAAAACTGGTCAAAACCACAATAATTACCAGATGACCTAAAAAACTGATCCATCTTTTCATAATTCAAAATTTTAATTTCTACGGTAATACGCAGATTTAAATTTGAGGGGGCAAATATAGTGGGGGAAGTTTGTTGATTAATGTTAAAGCTCCTAAGATTTTCTTAAAACATACCCAAATTACGTTAACAGGTGAGATTTAATCGCCAAAACGAGCTTATCTCTTGATTCTCTGATTGTTCAACCATCGGATATACTGCTCTTTATTACGGTTATGTTGCGCCAAGGTCTTGGCAAACATGTGGTATCCGAAGTTTGAAACGTCGGCAACAAAGAATAAATACTCATGTTTTTCAGGATTTAAAACTGCGTTTATAGAAGAAATATCCGGCATTGTAATGGGCCCAGGAGGCAAACCGCTGTTTTTATAGGTGTTATATGGAGAGTCCATTTCTAAATCTCGGTAAAGCACTCTTTTAATAATGGTATCATAATTTCCTGTCTCTTTTTTTATGGCATAGATAACTGTAGGGTCTGCCTGAAGTGGAATACCTTTTCTTAGGCGATTCAAATATACCCCTGCTACTGTTGGGCGTTCATCTACCTTAGCTGTCTCTTTTTGCACTATTGCTGCAAGTGCCAATACTTTCATGGGGCTAAGATTAAGCGCTTCAGCCTTAGCTTTTCGTTCATCATTCCAAAAACGATTATATTCTTTAAGCATTCGCTTACGAAAATCTACTGCATTTGTATTCCAAAAAAAATCGTAGGTATTGGGTAAGTATAGCGATAGTTTGGTATCGTCGTTAAAGTTGTTCGCGCTTAAAAAATCAGCTTCATTAAATGCTTTTACAAGAGAGATACTATCGGCTTCAATCTGCGCGGCAATTCTACCTGCCAAAGCTTCAACGGTCTCTTGATTATTGAAAGAAACCTTTATAGCAATGTTGTTACTTCGTAAAGAATTGACAATATCATTATTGTTCATCCCTTTAACAATCCTATATTTACCCCCCTTTATATTTGAAGCATATCCTTTGCGTTGTGCTACCGCCTCAAAAGTACTCCAGTCTTTTAACAAAGGGGTCAATTGCTCTTTTACCTGGCCAATAGTGGCATCCGAAGGAATAAAAACGTAAGCTTCCGCATTATCAAAACTGGTGTTTGGTGAAAAAATAGCTCCATAAATAGTGTAGGCAAAGTAGCCACAGATCATCAATCCTAAAATAGCAGTTGCCCAAATTACTTTTTTTAAATTCTTCAAGATTTTATTTTTTGATATAAAACTTCATTTTTAAAGGTTCCGTCCGTCAAAATCCAATCCTTTTTAATTCCAATTTTTTGGAAGCCCTTCTTTTCAAAAAGCCGAATACTAGGTACGTTTGTCTCTAAAATATTGGCGTATAATTGATGTAGATTCAACGTAGTGAAAACATAGTTTGATACTAGATCTAAAGCCTCTTCCCCTACCCCTTTATTTCTATTCTTTTCTTCCATTATAATAATTCCTACCCCAGCCCTCAAGTTTTTTGGGTCAAAATCGAATAAATCAATAAGTCCGATAACAAGGTCGTCAGTATTACAGATGCACAAACGCAATTGCTTGACCTCATAAATATCTCGATGAGCATTATCTAAATAAAGCTGCAACACCCCTTTCGAGTAAGGGGCCAATGTGCCACTAACTTCCCAAACCTCCGTATTATTTTCTAATTGATATAAAAAATCAAGATCTTGTTTTTCAAGGGCCCTCAGATAAATATTTTCACCTTTTAGACCTAGCATGAAATTTCTCCTTTAAATACAAAATTTGCAGCACCAATAAGATAAACGTCAGTATATTTCCCATTCTTTTCAAGAAAAGAAACCTGTAGTTTGCCTCCTTCTGTATTTATATGAATATGGTTTTGTTCGGTTACTTTTGCTTTATGCATAGCTAAAGCAACAGCCGTAACACCAGTGCCACAAGAGAGAGTTTCATCCTCAACACCACGTTCATACGTACGTATTTGAAAAGTATTGGAGTCTACTGGGGACACAAAATTGATATTACTACCTTCTTTGCCATATATGCCATAGCGGAGCTTAGCGCCTTCTTTTGCAACGTCTAATTTAGTCAGGTCTTTCACAATTTGTACATGATGTGGCGAACCGGTATCTAAAAAAAGATACTTCTCTTTCTCTTTGACCTCATCTACATCTATCATCTGTAGGGTAACCAAATCATGGGTAATAGTAGCTTTATGAAGGCCATCTACGGCATTGAAAGTAGTATCGTTCTCAATCACCCCTAGTTTTTTTGCAAAAGCAACAATGCAACGCCCACCATTGCCACACATGGTGCTTTCATTGCCGTCAGAATTGTAATAGACCATCTTAAAATCTGACAATTCGTCATTTTCTAGCAGAATTAGTCCGTCGGCTCCAATGCCAAATTTTCTGTCACATAAAAAAGCAACCAACTTGGTATTGTTTTTGGGAAATAATTGCTGACGATTATCAATGAGCACAAAATCGTTTCCTGTGCCTTGATATTTGTAAAATTGAAGTTGCAAATCCAAATCCATCGGGTAAAGATACTATATTCTTTAAGGATTTTTTTGCAGTTAAAAGAGCGTTAAACTGTTAAAATGAACTTTTAATTTCGACTACTTTTAGGAAAGCTAAATGTTAAAATAAAACTTTGAGTATGAAAAGAACAGCAAATTTATTCGTAGTTGCCCTTTTAGCCGGGGGAATAACCTTAGGGGCCTACAAGTTATTTTTTGAAAAAGAAACGTACAATTACTTATCAGATGACAATACCGCTTCATTTGTGACCACGAGCAATCTTAGCACTTCTGCGAGAGGTGCTGGCATTAATGAGGTAGACTTTACCATAGCGGCCGAAAAAACAGTAAATGCCGTGGTTCACGTCAAAAATATGACACTTGTTGAACGAAATCCTGTAGCGCAGTTCTTCTATGGCTCCGAAGCCACCCAAAGACCTCAAGTAGGTACTGGATCTGGTGTTATCATCTCCCCTGACGGCTATATTGTTACCAACAACCATGTTATTGATAGAGCTACAAAAATTGAAGTTACCTTAAATAACAATAAAAGTTACGAGGCCGAAGTAGTTGGGGCCGACGCGAATTCAGACATTGCGCTATTAAAAATCGATGTTGAAAATCTGCCCTATTTAGCATTTGGTGACTCTGATAATGCAAAAATCGGGGAATGGGTTTTGGCCGTTGGCAATCCTTTTAATCTTACCTCTACTGTAACAGCAGGTATAGTTAGTGCAAAAGCACGCTCTTTATCGGTAGCACGAAATCAATCTTTTATACAGACCGATGCTGCGGTAAACCCAGGCAATAGTGGTGGTGCATTAGTGAACACCAATGGAGATTTAATCGGCATCAATACAGCAATAACTTCTCAGACCGGTTCGTATGTAGGTTATTCATTTGCTGTACCAAGTAATATTGCCAAAAAAGTAGTCGATGATTTATTGGAATTTGGTAATGTTCAAAAGGGAATTTTGGGAGTAAATACAGTGCCAGAAAATTCAAAACAAGCCTTGGAGCTTGGCATCAATGAGATTCAAGGGGTATATATCGCTGGTATTGCGGACGAATCAGGTGCTGAAGAAGCTGGCCTTAAGGTTGAAGATGTCATTAAACAAGTTGACAACGTTAG
>CALBVX010000141.1 GCA_937969515.1 uncultured Croceitalea sp.
ACAAAGCGTTTATTAGGATGTATAATTTGATATGCGTATTGACACATTACAGCAGCCTCATGAAAACCAGATAAAATCAGCTTTAATTTACCTTCGTACGTGTTTACATCTCCAATAGCAAATACCCCTGGAATATTGGTCTGATAATCTTTGGCATTGTTGACCTTAATAGCGTTCTTTTCTATTTCTAATCCCCAATTACCAATAGGACCGAGTTTTGGAGATAGGCCGAAGAGCGGAATAAAATTATCTACCTCTAAATAGGTCTCTCCTTTATCCGCATCATTATGTTTGATTACTACAGCTTCCAATTTCTCATCTCCATAAAGCTTCTTGACTTGCGCTTCGGTAAATAATTTTATTTTACCAAGCTTTGCTAACTCAGAGGCTTTTTCAACAGAATCCAAGGCCCCGCGAAATTCGTTTCTACGGTGTACCAATGAAACTTCTGAAGCCACATCAGCTAAAAATATAGCCCAATCCAAGGCAGAATCACCTCCACCTGCAATGACCACTTTTTTATCTCGATATACCTCAGGATCTTTTATGATATAAGCCACCCCATTATCTTCGAATTCACTGATATTATCAATAGGTGGTTTGCGCGGCTCAAAAGAACCCAAGCCTCCAGCTATTACAACTACCGGTGCTTGATGCTGTGTTCCTTTATTGGTAGTAACTATATACGAACCATCCTCTTGTCTATCTAAAGTTTCTGCTCTTTCTCCCAAGGTAAAACTAGGTTCAAAAGGCTTTATTTGTTCCATTAGATTATCTACCAAATCACCAGCAAGAATTTCAGGGAAAGCAGGAATATCGTAAATCGGTTTTTTAGGATAAATTTCTGAACATTGCCCCCCTGGTTGTGGCAAAGCATCAATTAAATGGCATTTTAATTTCAATAAGCCTGCTTCAAAAACGGTGAATAATCCTGTTGGACCAGCACCTATAATAAGTATATCTGTTTTAATCATTCTCACTTCTTTTTATGCACTTTTTACTAATTTTTCTGTGATTTCATTCATTTTATCTACTTTTTCTTCAAAATCACCCTTAATCGTTTTTCTATAATGATTCAAGTTTTGAACCATTCTATGGATGTCATCAGGGATAACTTCTTCAAAAAATTGACGCAATCGTTTTGCGGTTGTTGGAGATTTACCGTTAGTTGAAATCGCCACTTTTACATTTCCTTTGGTGACAATTCCACCCATATAAAAATCACATAGCGGAGGGTTATCGGCTACATTCACCAATTTGTTTTGTTTTCGACAATCATTGTAAATCTTTTCGTTGATATAAGGACTATCTGTAGTGGCTACTACGATGTGCTTTCCTTTTAAATACTTTCTATGATACTTTTTCAATAGTACTCTGACTCCGAACTTCTTGGCCAAATCCAAGGTATTCTTTCTTATCATTGGGGTAACAATGGTAACTTTTGAGTCTGGACTGGATTTGGTTAAAAAGTGTAATTTTTCTTCAGCCACATAGCCTCCACCAACAATCAAAACCTCCAGTTGAGCTGTCTTCAAAAAAATAGGATATAGATTATTTCTTTCCATTATACCAAAATTGATTCTTGTGCGTGTTTGCGTTTTAAAGCCAGTAGTTCTGTTCTGTGATGTACCACTTCTCCAATTATTATAATTGCAGGATTGGACAGCTGTTGCTCCCTTGCCTTGGATTCAATCGAAGCAACAGTGCCAATTCCTATTTTTTCTCTTTCTGTTGTACCTTCTTGAATTATGGCTACTGGAGTTTCTGATTTTCCTTCCCTCTTGAATACGGCCATAATTTCATAAAGTTTCGACATTCCCATTAGAATGACAATAGTCGCACTTGACTTAGCTGCTAGGGCAATGTCATTTGATAGTTTATGCTCTTTTGTAGTGCCTGTTATTACCCAAAAACTCTCAGAAGAACCTCTTTTAGTGACTGGGATGTGCTGATTTGCAGGAACTGAAAGTGATGATGAAATACCTGGCACCACAGCGACATCGATGCCATATTCCGCGGCATATTGCATCTCTTCGGCTCCTCGTCCGAAAACGAACGAATCGCCTCCTTTTAATCGAACTACATGTTTTCTTAACTGACCTCTTTGTACAATTAGCGCATTTATTTGCCCCTGTTGATAGGAATAACATCCCTTGCGTTTACCAACAAATATCTTTTCTGCGTTTGGGGCATAATTCAACAACTCAGTATTGATCAATGCATCATACAAAACAACATCTGCACTTTGCAATGCCTTTATTGCTTTTAAAGTAATTAGTTCAGCATCCCCAGGACCAGCTCCAACGACGGTTAATTTACCTTTCTTAAGCATGTGTCAATTCTGATTTTCTAAACTCTGTCACCTGATTCAAATAGGTTTTTGCATCGGCTAAATAGCTTTTTGCAAATGCTTCCGTAGGCTCGTTTTTATTTAATTGAAGTACCAATGTTTCAAATCCACCGCCGATAGTAAATCTTCCCGATTGAACAAATTTTTCATCAAAATCTCTAATGATACTTGCATGCGTATTTACTTTGGTCTTCTCGGCAGTAAGTAAAGCCTTTGCAGAGTTGACCATAGATGAGTAGGAGTGATAAATACTAGCCGCCCATCTACCTTCACCAAGTGTTTCCGAGGCTTTTTGCAGTTTCTCTTCGCTTTCAAAGAGTAGAGTTGCTATTAAATCGATAACCACACCAGCACATTCACCAATACCAATCGCTTTTTCATATTTTTCTGTATTGCCCCAATCGATGAAATCTTCTTGAGTAAGGTTTTCAATATCCGTCAACGGTTTTAGGAAATCGTAGAAATAATGTTCTCCTTTTGACCGATAATAATCAGCATAAGACAAGCCATTTCCATTAGTTTCAAAATCATCTAAAATTAACCTTAGTGCTTCTGGGCCTCTCTTACTGGGTATCTTAACTACCTTATCGGCAAAACGCCCTTCACCATCGCCAATGTTACCACCACCTAATAAAACTTGCAATGCCGGTGCCACTAATTTGTCTTTTGTGCGTATCGACATTCCTTGAAAACCAATATTGGCCATATTATGCTGACCGCAGGCATTCATACAACCACTGATTTTGATAACAACATCTGAATTACTGATATACTGTGGATACTCTTGTTTTATAATTCGTTCCAATTCTACAGCAATGCCAGTACTACTTGAAATACCCAAATTACAGGTATCCGTTCCTGGGCAGGCGGTGATATCCAATGCTTTATTGTAACCTGCTTCCACAAAACCCAATTTCTCTAATTCCACATAGAAAAAAGGAACTAATTCTTTCTTCACAAAAGGAATCAAGATATTTTGCCGAAGAGATAGTCGAAATTCACCGGCGGCATAGTTTGTTACTAAGTCTGCTAATAGTCTTGCTTTATCCGTATAAAAATCTCCCAGTAAAACTTTAATTCCAATGCCCACATAACCATCTTGTTTTTGAGGGACTAAATTGGTCAGCTTCCATCGCTCAAAGGCTGATTCACCTGCAATTTGCACATGAGGAACATTCACATCGGCCACTGTAACCTTTGGATAAGCCAATGCATCAATTGGCACTGTAGTGTTCGGAAGGGCTTTCTGTTCTTTAGCCAATAATTCTTTAAAACCTTCTAGACCTAAATCTTTAAGCAAAAACTTCATTCTAGCTTTGGCTCTGCTCTTTCTTTCACCATATCTATCAAAAACACGAATGACCCCATCCATTAAGGGAATAATTTTATCGGATGGCAAAAATTCAAAAAGCACATCGGCATGACGGGGTTGGGAGCCCAGACCTCCTCCCAACATTACCTTAAAACCTTTTTCACCATCCTTTATTTTTGCAATAAAGCCCAAATCGTGCATGTACGATAATCCAGTATCCGCATCACTTGCTGAGAAAGAAACTTTGAATTTTCTACCCATTTCTTGGCTGATGGGGTTTCTAAGAAAGTAGCGAAATAAGGCGTCTGCGTATGGAGAAACATCAAATGGTTCGTTTATATCTATACCAGCAGTTTCACTAGCTGTTACGTTACGTACCGTATTGCCACATGCTTCACGCAAGGTAACTTCATCACGTTCTAATTCTGCCCATAATTCTGGTGTACGATTTAAATCTACATAATGAATCTGTAAATCTTGTCGTGTGGTAATATGTAAACGACCTGTAGAATATTCATCGGAGACATCACAAATACGTTTTAGTTGTTTTGAAGTAACTTTGCCATAAGGCAGTTTAATACGAATCATCTGAACTCCTTGCTGGCGCTGACCATAGACCCCTCGAGCTAAACGTAGACTACGAAATTTCTCTTCGTCTAATTTACCTTCTTGAAATTCATGTATTTTACGTTCCAATTCTAGAATATCTTTTTCTACAATAGGATTTTCTATTTCTGTTCTAAAGCTTTGCATTATTCTATTTTACCTATCTATTTAATAGATTATTATAAATCAGTATTTGTAATTCATTTACGATGGCACGGAACTAATTAATGAAGCCTACTCCTGCGGTCGCATTTGTTTGCTCATCTATCAAAATAAAGGAGCCATTCGATTTATTCTCAGTAAAAGAATCGTAGAAAACAGGTTTACTTAGTTTTATTTCGACCTCACCAATTTCATTTAAGCTCAGTTTTCCATCAGAAAGTTTACTTCCAGAGTAATCCGTTGCTATTGTATTTTTAACAGCAGAAATTTTAGACAAAACACGATTTGTGCTATGTTGCACGAAATATTTACTTCCTGGCAGTAATTGCTTATTGTCCATCCAACACACGGTAGCACGTAACTCTTTCTGTATTGTCGGCAACTCATCTTCTTTAACCAACATATCACCTCGGGTGATATTTACCTCATCTTCTAAACAAATTGTTACGGAACTTCCTGCTGTGGCTTCATCAAAAGTTTTATCGTAAAAATAGATTTCCTTAATTCTTGACTGTGTTAAAGAGGGTAGTACCGTAACGGCATCACCTACTTTTAAATTTCCCCCATATAGTTTACCGGCAAAACCCCTAAAATCATGATACTCTTCTGTTTTTGGCCTAATCACCGTTTGCACAGGAAAACGGACCAAACCCTTATTACCATTAGCTGAAGCATCTATTTTTTCAAGGTGCTCCAATATTGTGTCACCTTGATACCATGGCATCTCATTACTTCTATCGGCAACATTATCTCCTTTTAACGCACTAACAGGAACATAACTTACTTGCTGCTCTTTATACGTACTATTGTCGTTTAGTTTTTCAAAATTTGCCTTGATATCTTCAAAGATGGCTTCATCATAATCTACTAAATCCATCTTATTTACGACAACAATTACTTCTTTGACACGAAGCAGATTATTAATAAAAAAATGACGATAGGTCTGCTCGATCACCCCTTTTCGCGCATCAATTAAGATCAATGCTACTTGCGAGGTAGATGCCCCTGTAACCATGTTACGCGTGTATTCTATATGCCCTGGAGTATCAGCAATAATATAACTTTTTCTAGGGGTTGAAAAATAAATATGCGCAACATCAATGGTAATGCCTTGTTCTCGTTCGGCAACCAAACCGTCGGTCGCCAATGAAAAATCAAGATAGTCATATCCCTTTTTTACACTGCTATTTCTGATAGCTTCAAGTTTATCATCCGTTAAGGATTTGGTATCATACAATAATCGTCCTATTAAAGTACTCTTTCCATCGTCTACACTGCCTGCGGTAGCTATTTTCAATACTTCCATGCTCTTATTTTAGATTCCTGCATTCGCAGGAATGACAATCAATTAATTTTAAAAATAACCTTGTTGTTTTCTTTTTTCCATAGCTGCCTCAGAACGTTTGTCATCGATACGTGCCCCACGTTCAGAGATTTTTGAATCACGAATTTCCGATACTACTTTTTCAATAGTATCAGCATACGACTCAACTGCCGCCGTGCATGACATATCGCCAACGGTTCTAAAACGAACCGTTCGCTCTTCCACCACCTCATCTTCAGCTCTAAAAACCACTTCATCCTCGGCCGACCAAATAAAACCATCCCGTACAAAGGTTTTACGTTTATGAGCAAAATAGATTGATGGAATTTCTATTGCCTCTTTTTCGATATAACTCCAAACATCAAGTTCTGTCCAATTACTTATTGGAAATACACGAACATTCTGGCCTAACTCAATTTTACCATTTAGCAAATCGAATAACTCGGGCCTTTGGTTTTTTTCATCCCATTGCCCAAAATCATCACGTACCGAAAAAACCCGCTCTTTGGCACGTGCTTTCTCTTCATCCCTTCGAGCGCCTCCAATACATGCATCAAACTTAAATTCTTCTATAGCATCTAAAAGGGTGGTGGTTTGAAGCATATTACGGCTTGCGTATTTACCGGTCTCTTCTATTACTTTTCCTTCATCAATGGAATCTTGCACATTACGAACAATAAGTTCAACACCTAGTTCTTTTACCAATTTATCGCGAAAAGCAATAGTTTCAGGAAAGTTATGGCCTGTATCAATATGCATTAAAGGAAAAGGAATTTTGGCAGGCCAGAAGGCTTTTTGAGCCAATCGCACTAGCGTAATGGAATCTTTACCCCCAGAAAATAATAGCACCGGTCTTTCGAACTGCGCCACAACCTCCCTAAAAATGTAAATGGCCTCGCTTTCCAAGGCGTTTGCCTTTAACGTATTGAGGCTCTTATTCACTATTGGTTTCTTTATTTCTTGTATCGTATTATTCAATGCTCTTTGTTTTTATAAAACCTTCTCCTACACTTAATTCTTTAGCGGTATTTTTAAGAGAAGGTTTTACTCCGTTTTCTGATTAGGCTATATATGCAGACCACATTCCCGATTTTCTAAAACCTTGGTCGGGTCAAAATATTTGTGCTCGTTTGGCAAATTATATTCTTCTAAATAGGCATCAAGTTGTGCGTCGCTCCAATAATAAAATGGACTCACTTTAAGAACGCCGTCAGTACCTAAGCTCAAAATATCTAAAGAATCTCTATGCGCAGTCTGACCCTTTCTCAGGTTAGTGAACCATACATCTGGTTTGTGTTCTTCCATCGCCCTTCTAAAAGGCTCCAGTTTTACTTGTTCCGTGAATTCTTTGTGCAATGGACTTTCTACATTAGGAATCCCCATCACGGCATCTCGATGCGATGATGTTTGTTTCGGGACATAAAGTTCTATGTTCAATGCTAACCTTGAAATGATATCTTCGGCATGTTTATAGGTTTGTGGTGTATTGTAACCTGTATCGCACCATATTACAGGAATTCGAGAGCTAACATCGGTAACTGCATGCAAAATAGCTACTTCGTAAGGCCTAAAATTAGTGGTGACAACAGGTTTATTTCCATGCTGTATGGCCCAAGCAATAATCTCTTGAGGGGGTATTCCCTTTAGTTGTGCGTTCCATAATGGCAACTGTTCTTCAGACATAGCTTATTATTTACCCCAGTTAATATTATTCCAAATTCTTTCATGAAAAAAGTAGAGCACCATTTTGGTTACTAGTTCAATAAATCCTATTGAAAAAGCCAAACTAAGCGTGCCAGTAACTATCCAAGATATTATGATGGTGTCTAAGGTTCCTATTGCCCTCCAACTAATTGACTTTGCAATACTCCTTTTTGGGCTCTCTGAATTCTTATCTTTAGAATAGGTAGTTTTCTCCTCTTTTGAACTTAAAATCAATTGTTCCGT
>CALBVX010000142.1 GCA_937969515.1 uncultured Croceitalea sp.
GCCGCTTCGTGCAAAAAGTCTAAATTACCTTCTAACTTGCGATTGGTTGCGGTAAAAATTCCTCCAACAAAAGAATTTCTTTCATTAAAATCTTTTTGAAGTCTGCCCACCAAATAATTGGTAAAAGGTTCAACCAATTCCTCTCGACGGTCGCCGTTTGAATCAACTTCTGCATAAACTTTACCGGTCACGCTTTCCAATAAACCAATGGACCAGCCGTTTTTGGTCTTTCCTGAGAATTTAGCTGCACCTAGAATTGCTGTATTATTAGGCACATTAGCAAATTCCCCCGCATCCAAACTTGGAAAACCTTGTGGACTTCTGCCTATACGACGGCTGTAAAAAACATTGTCATTACCATTTGCAAATTCGTAATCAAAAATATTCTTGTTTTCTACAAAAAAAGGGCGTTGTTCTCGAAAGAATATCTGAAAACCATCAAGCGCAATCGCTCCAGGGTCTGCCTCTACCTGACCAAAATCTGGATTAACCGTAAGGTCTAAGGTCAAGTCGTTGGTGATTCCGATTTTGGCATCTAGACCGCCGTTTAATCTAAAGTCAGTTCCATCTCTAAAAGGGTTTCCTTCTTCTGCCGGGTAAGTATCATATTGTTTCACAACAAAAGGCTGAATTTCCAATTGTTTCTGAGGCTCAATATCTATTAACCCATGAAGCTCACCAAACTCACTAACAAAGCCCGATAAATCTTGGGGTACGCGCTGCCATACAGAGCGTTCTTGAGCCCTGAAAAATAACCGGGTAACCTGTAGCCCCCAGATTTGTTCTTTGGCTTTTCCGAACTTTAACTGGCTGAACGGAATTTTAGCTTCCGCCGTCCAACCTTGGCTATCAATGTTTGAAGCGGTATACCAAATCGGGTTCCAACTATCATCAAAGTTGTTTCCATTTTCAGATACAAACTCATCGCCTTTAACCCCCGCAGCCGTTGTTGTAAAAGAAAATGCCGTTCTCTTATCATGATAACTATCGATAATTATGGCTATTCTATCACCAGCAAAATCATCGCGTCGTGACAATCTTCGCTCTATTTTATCGGGTTCTGAATCGTAACATCTGTATGCAACATAGAGGAATTTATCGTCATACAGAATCTTAAACTTTGATTGTTCGCTTGGGGGCGTATTTTCATCTGGTTCTCTTTCGACAAACGCTTCGGACCAATCTACCAAACCCCAGGCATGGTCATTTAAAGTGCCATCTATTATTGGTGCATTGTTACCTTTTATGGGCTTAGTGGTATAAACGAATTTGGGAACGGGGGCAATCGAATCTTGTGCTTTTGTGCTAAAAAAAGCGCACATAGCAAAAAGTGTAAAGAGCGTTTTTTGCATGATGAAATTGGTCTGGCTTGATGAATACCCAAAAATAAAGGGCTTCAATGATAGAAGCCCTTAGTTTAATTTTTAATTAACAGTATTACTGTCATAAAACAAATCGATAGGTTGCCTTTAACAGGAAGATGTTTTGTGGTTTTTGTCCGAAAATATTGTCGCCCAAGCCTGTAAATAAACCTTGACTTGGATCACCTGATTGCGATACATCTTGAGACCATACTAGAAAAATTTCTGAGCCAGGTATATACTCCCAACGAACGACTAAATTTGAGCGAAACTGTACAAAAGAAAAATCTGGATTACCAAAACTGAAATCGGTTACTCCATTCAAATCTTCATCAACACTGTAAGTGCCATCTGCTAAAGAAACTTGATTGTTGTCATATTGCACAAAACGATTTTCAAAACGTTTTGCCGTAGCATCATTTACATGCTTAAAATTAGAATACCTGCCTCTAGAAATAAAAGGCTGCCCCCAATATTGAATAGTTAGATTGGGATTAATCGTATAATTTAACCTAAAGGACATGCTTAAAGTGCGTTGCTCAATTTCTCCATTTAGATATCTGGGCGCTCCATTAACATCAAGATTACCTACAAATTGCAACTTATCATTATTGATATTATATGAAGGAAAAGCGGAAACCCGAATAGCATCTATGGGCTGATAGGTTACACCTGCCCGTATAAAATATGAGTTAAAGGAATTATCTACTGCTTTACGACCATTATGAAAAACATTAAAGCGCACTTTTTTTCTATTGTCCGTATTGATTCCATTCCAAAAACTACCCCATGGCGATTGCCTTAACCGGGGGCCTCCTCTGAGTGCAAAGTTTGAATATTGAACAGGAGCATAGTTAAACCCTGCATTAGTGAACCAGTTATTTTTCCAGTTTTGCCAACTGTTGGTATTAAATTGAAGATAGTTATGATTACCTTCAAAATCCCAAGCGGTCCAATGGTTGTAATTAATACCAACCCGTCTAAAAGTACTGTCCGGCTTTAAAGTTTGATATCCTACCCAAGTGTAGTGTCTAATATCATCTGCCTGTCGCTGAAAACCTAAATCATTCAACTCAAGTTCTGGTGAGCGCCATGTGCCCCCAGATTCAAAACGCCAATGTCCATTACCAATCTTGCCGATTTTTACATCTCCTCCTGTTCCTGTTAGTGTTGTTTTATTCTCATCAACTTCAACATGATCAGCGCCTACTCGCTGAAACAATCTAGTTATTGATCTCTGTGTATTTTCAATGGCTTCTTCACTTCCTTGAACGTGGCTCAAAATAATATTCCCGCCAAAATACCAATCACGATTGTTCCATTGGTGTTTAAAATCCAAACCTCCGGTATAAGCGGATTTATGCAAAAAATTCAACCCTTCAGTAAGGTTATCACGATTGGTTGCAGTAAAAACTCCCCCAACAAAAGAATTTCTATCGTTAAAATCTTTTTGAACTCGCCCAACAAAGTAATTGGTTAAAGGTTCTACGACTTCTCTTCTTCGTTCTCCATTATTATCTATCGTAGCATACTTTTTGGCCGTGACACTTTCTAAAACACCCAAAGCCCAACCATCTTTAGTTTTTCCGCTAAATTTTGCAGCACCTATTATTTGGGTATTATCTGGAATTTCAACAAATTCTCCATCAGCGGTATTAGGAAAACCCTGAGGACTACGTCCTATTCGACGCGAGTAAAACACATTATCCGAACCAAATGTGTTTCCCGCTTCAGATTGAGAAATATTAAAGTCAAAAATGTTCTTGTTCTCTACAAAAAATGGACGTTGCTCACGAAAGAAAATTTGAAATCCATCTAATGCAATAGCAGAAGGATCTGCCTCAACCTGACCAAAATCGGGGTTTACCGTTAAATCTAAAGTCAGGTCGTTTGTAATACCAATTTTTGCATCAAGCCCAACCGTAAGATTGGTTTCATTTCCATCTCTAAATGGGTTTCCTTCCTCAGCTTCATACGTCTCACCACTCGCAACAGTGTATGGCTGAATTTCCAACTGTTTTTGGGGCTCAATATTTTTCAATCCGTGTAATTCTCCAAATTCACTTACCCAACCCGGCTGATCAACTGGCTTGCGCTGCCATAAAGAACGTTCTTCTCCCCTAAAAAATCGTCGTGTTGATTGTAACCCCCAAACTTGATTGTCAGAACTACCAAATTTTAATTGACTTAACGGAATCTTTAATTCCGCAGTCCAACCCTCACCATCTATATTAGTTTTGGTATACCAAATTGGGTTCCAGCTGCCATCCCAATTATTACCATTGTTAGAAATAAATTCATCTCCCTTTACCCCTGCTGCCGTAACCGTAAAAGAAAATGCAGTACGCTTGTCATGGTAACTATCAATATTAAATTCTACCCAATCTCCCTCAAAACCATCTCTTCTAGAAAGTCTTTTTACGATTTCATCAGGTTCATCATCATAACATCGTACACCTATATATAGGTATTTGCTATCATATAAAATTTTAAATTTTGTCTGATAGCTAGGAGGTGTATTTTCATCAGGCTGATTTTCAATGTAATCACTTGTCCACTCCACAATATTCCATGCGTTGTCATCTAAAAGACCATCAACAATCGGAGTCTTTTCTGAACCTAATGGTTTTGTCAAATAAATTCTTTTGGGAATAACTTCTGTAGTATCTTGCGTTTGTTCGTTCTCTTGAGTATATAGCCAGCAAGAAGATAGAACAAGGGCAAGAAAAAAGGTTGGATTTCTCACGACGTTCGTTTTTTGATTAGATGTGTAGTAAAGACTTACCTAATCTCGAACAGTTACAGTAAAAAGGAGTTTTAATGTTTTTTTAACAAAAATCTTTTCAATCCTTTTTGATGACATTTTAATTATTCTAAAAATTAAAAAATATTCTTTCTCAACCATTTGCAATTCAATCTAATAATTGTACATTTGCAGCCCGTTATTCGGGAACGATTACAAAATTTAATACTATTTCGAGAAGTGGATACATTAAGTTATAAAACGATTTCTGCCAATAAGTCTACCGTTGATAAGCAATGGGTATTGGTTGATGCTGAAGGACAGACATTAGGTAGATTGGCGTCTAAAGTTGCCAAAATATTAAGAGGAAAGTACAAACCAAACTTTACTCCTCATGTAGATTGTGGTGACAATGTAGTTGTTATCAATGCTGAGAAAGTTCAAATGAGCGGAAATAAGTGGAACGATAAAACCTATTTAAGATATACAGGTTACCCAGGTGGTCAACGTTCAACAAGTGCTTCTGAATTGTTGGAAAAGCATCCTGAAAGAATTATAGAGAAATCTGTGAAGGGAATGCTTCCTAAAAATAAATTAGGTGCTGATTTATTCAGAAACCTTAAAGTATATGCTGGAGCTGAGCATGGTCAAGAAGCTCAAAAACCTAAAGCAATTAATTTAAACGACTATAAATAATGGACGTTATTCATAAAATTGGGAGAAGAAAAACAGCCGTAGCTCGTGTATACGTTTCTGAAGGAAAAGGAAACATTACCGTTAACAAAAGAACGCTAGAGGAATATTTTTCTACTGCAACATTACAATACAAGGTAAAACAACCTTTTACACTTACTGAAACTGATGGAAACTACGACGTTAAAGTAAATGTATATGGTGGTGGAATAACTGGGCAGGCAGAAGCCGTTCGTTTAGCATTGTCTAGAGCAATGTGCGAAATAGATGCTGAAAACAGAGCTGTTTTGAAACCAGAAGGTTTGCTTACTAGAGACCCAAGAATGGTAGAGCGTAAAAAATTCGGACAGAAGAAAGCTCGTAAGAAATTCCAGTTCTCTAAACGTTAATACAAGATTACAAGGCATCCTTTTTGGGTGCCTCTATTATATTTTCTAACAAAGTTCATTGAAAGTTTTTGCCTGTTGGCAAAAGCAATTAAAAAATCCCAAAAGCCAATACCATTGGCAGCTTAATACAAGCTTTGGGTAAATTAGTTTAGCATCTAAATGATAAAGGCTTCCTTAACTCCTGTTTTTGGATACCACTTTTTCATTGCTAATTCAAAAGAACGTAAACTAAATTTAAAAATGGCGAAAGTCGAAGTAAAACAATTATTAGAAGCAGGTGTGCATTTTGGGCACCTAACAAGAAAGTGGAATCCAAACATGGCTCCTTACATCTACATGGAGCGTAACGGCATTCACGTTATCAATCTTTACAAAACTGTTGCAAAATTAGACGAGGCCAATGAGGCTTTAAGAAAAATTGCGGCATCTGGAAGAAAAATCCTTTTTGTAGCTACCAAAAAACAAGCGAAAGACATCGTTGCCGAAAAGGTTTCTAATGTAAACATGCCTTTCATTACAGAAAGATGGCCCGGTGGTATGTTGACCAATTTTGTTACTATCAGAAAAGCTGTTAAAAAAATGGCCTCTATTGATAGAATGAAGAAAGACGGAACATTTCTTACCCTTTCAAAGAAAGAGCGTTTACAGGTTGATCGTTTAAGAGCTAAGCTAGAGAAAAACTTAGGTTCTATCTCTGAGATGACACGTCTACCTGGAGCAATTTTTATTGTTGATACCATGCGTGAACATATTGCCGTGAAAGAAGCTCAAAAATTGAATATTCCAATTTTTGCCATGGTGGATACCAATTCTGACCCAAGACCTATCGATTTTATTATTCCTGCAAATGACGATGCCGGTAAATCTATCGAAGTTATCATGGGTGCTGTTACCGAAGCTGTAGCAGAAGGTCTAGCAGAAAGAAAAGCCGAAAAACAAGGAGATAAAGAAGGTAAGGAAGAAGCCAAGCCAAAAGAAAAGGATGCGGCACCAAAAGCTGAAAAAGAAGTAAAAGAAAAAGTTGAAGCTGCTCCGGCAAAAGAAGAGCCAAAAAAGAAGGCTCCAGCGAAAGTCAAAGCCGACGACCTAACAAAGGTTGAAGGCATAGGCCCAAAAGCAGCCGAGGCACTGGTTGCAGCAAGTATCGCTACATACGCTGATTTAGCAAAGGCCAAACCAGAGGCTATAAAAACTATTCTTACAGATGCTAGCCCAAGGTTAGCCCACTTAGAACCTGCATCTTGGCCAAAACAAGCCAAAATGGCGGCCGATGGAAAATGGGACGAACTTAAAGAGTGGCAAGACAATACCAAAGGTGGTGTTGAAGATTCTGAAGAGTAGTTCAACAATTACGAATAACAAGATGGCCAATGTGGCCTCTTACAATACATAAATTTTAAAAAAGTATACAAATGGCAAAGATTACAGCCGCTGAAGTAAATAAATTAAGAAAGACTACCGGAGCTGGTATGATGGATTGTAAAAATGCATTGGTTGAAGCTGACGGTGATTTTGACAAAGCAATTGAAATTCTTCGCAAGAAAGGTCAAAAAGTTGCTGCGAAAAGAGCCGATAGAGATTCTTCGGAGGGAGCAGCAATTGCAAAGGTTGATGCTAACAATAGTAACGGTGTCATAATTTCATTGAATTGTGAAACCGATTTCGTAGCAAAGAATGAAACTTTTGTAACCTTAGCTAACGAACTAGCCGATTTAGCCTTAGGTTTTGACAACAAAGATGCTTTCATGAACGCTTCTTACAACGGAATGACCGTTTCTGAAAAATTAACGGAACAAACTGGAGTGATCGGTGAGAAAATTGAAATTGGAAGTTTTGAAAAATTAAGTGCTCCTTTCGTTGGGTCGTACATTCATGCGGGAAACAAAATTGCAACATTAGCAGGCCTATCTGCTGCAGTTGATGGGGCCGCTGAAGCTGCAAAAGATGTTGCTATGCAAGCAGCTGCAATGAACCCTGTTGCTTTAAATGAAGAAGGTGTTGACCAATCTGTTATTGATAAAGAAATTGAAATTGCAAAAGATCAATTACGTCAAGAAGGAAAACCAGAAGCAATGTTGGAAAATATTGCGAAAGGTAAATTGAAGCGTTTCTTTAAAGACAACACTTTAATAAATCAGGCCTTCATTAAAGATAATAAGCAAAGCGTTGCTCAATATGTAAAATCTGTTGATTCTAGTTTAGAAGTTACAGGTTTCTCTAGGGTCGCTCTAGGATAATTTCCTTTTATTTATAGAATAAAAACCCTGACCTATTGGTCAGGGTTTTTTTGTTTTAAAATTTAGTTTATTCCGATTTTATCATAATATCTCCATTCATCGTTTTAAATAGAAGTTCTGCACCGCCACCATTTATAGTTCCAGTTACCCATTTATCAACATTAACCTTATAAACTCCAGATGAGGTTCTATTTTCCTCTTTTTTTACATTTCTAGTCATTTTAACTTCATAATCCGTATAAATCTCTCCATTATCTGTTTTAGCTTTAATATTTGCAGCTAGGTTAGAAGGAAAAGTAACATCCAAATCTCCATTTAAACTAGTAAAAGCCATAGGGGCCTTAGAATATCCCTTAGTAAAAGAGACCACTATATTTTTATTTAAGGCATCTGCAATAACAGACCCACCAATGTTTGTTAAGGTAATAGCTCCGTTTAAATTGCTAATTTCCATTTCTCCGTCTACACCCTCGACACTTATATTACCATTATTTGTGGCTCTAAGATCTAAGGAGAAATTCTCCGGAACTTTAATCTTAAAATCTACTTTTTTATTAATAGTTTTTGATTTTACTACAACTTCATTATTAAATTCTTCTACAGTAAACTCGAGTGAAGTATCACCAATCTTTCGCATACCGTTTTTGATCTTTACTGGCTTACTACTTTTTGGCCCCACAGTCTCTACCACAACATCATTACCTTTATGTGCAATAACACTAATCGACCCGTATAATAACCCGATTTTTAATTGTCCATCTTTCCCCGGATTGGTTAATGGAATGGTAACTGCTTCTTTATTTTCTGTTTGCGCAGAAATACTTGTTATACTTAATAGGAAGATTAAGATTGTTACTATATATATATTCTTTCTCATCATTTTATTTTTTTAAAGTTGCATCTCCGTTTAAAAGATTAAAATCTAATTTTATTCCACCATTACCAATTCTATACGATTGATTTGAACTCATATTATACTTTACACCCTTCCCTTTTTTAGTTTTTGTTTTTATCAATTCTGGTTTTAAAGTTGTTGTGTCATAATTGGTATACATATCTCCATTTAGACTTTTAAATGAAACATCGGCATTAAGGTTTTTCTTAAAAGTAACATTGATATCACCATTTAATGAGTTGTATTTAGAATCCTCAGTCGGGTTCTTATAATAGCTTATATTAATATCTCTATTTAATGCATTAACATCAGTCTTACCGGCTACATTTTCTAAAGTAATTGCTCCGTTTAGGTTGTTAACAATAATTTCATCGCCTTGAACATCTTTAGCATAAATATCCCCATCATTCATAGTTGCTAAGCTCACATTAGTACTCTTTGGAACTTTCAACTTAAAGTCTAAATAGTATTGGTACTTAGGTTGTTCCCATCTACCATTATTTTTATGATTTTCATATCTACCGATAGCTGTATTAAAATTATTCCAAGGAGATTCTAGATAAACATATATACGAGCACCTACTTCTTCAACCCTAACTTCAATATCTTGCTTTCCTTCTTCTAAACTATCTTGATTTCTAGCAGAAATTGTCTTCTCTACTTCAATTTTAACACTAGTCCCATCATAACCCTCAACGGAGATAGGACCATTTACATTTTGTACTACTAACATATTATCTGATGAGTTTGAAGAAAAACTTAACTCTTCCTTAATAGTTTCAGTAGACTTTTGTGCTGTCATTAATTGACAACATAAAAACCCAAATACCAACATAATTGTTTTAACTGTTTTCATGATTGTTCGTTTTTTGATTGTTTATATAATATGATTAATTGATTCTTCTAATTTTTGTTTTACTGTAGTATCTATATCTGGCTTTTCTAATAACTCCTTCATTGACTCGATAGATGTTTTTTCCTGTAAGGCAACCATTAAATCTGCTAATGCAATTTGAACTAATGGAGAATCTTGTCGTTCTATAGATTTTACGAGTTCCATTCTAACCTCTGGTGTTTCCGCATATTTTGCCAAAGACTCTATAGCTACTAAGCGAACATTAATATTAGGATCACTGTTTAGGGTAGTAAATAAGGCTTTTATAACACGTTGGTTTGCAACATTCAATTTTGCAGCTTCATTTACAGCTTGGAGTCTTTTATTTGCAGATGGCTGCTCAAGTAAAGTAAGAACAAGTTGCTCTCTTACTTCTTCCGTTTCATCATTTGCAACAATATTAGTTACAGTCTGCGTACTATCAGAATTTAAAAAATATCCTATTGAAAGTCCTATTCCTAGTAGCAGCAACCCGTATGCAAACTGCGGCTTCATTAAAAATGAAAGACTATTGGCAAGTTGATTAAACCAACTTAAGTTTGATTTTTTTTGCTTTTCTGTTTCTGAATTCAACATATCAAAAAACTGAACATCCATAGCTTCAGATGGTTCAGGAGCATTTATAGCATTAGAGGTTTCCCATAGTAGCTTTAAATCTTCATATTCTTTCTGATATGATGGATTGGCACTAAGAAATTTTTCAAAGACAACTTTATCATCTAAACTTATCTCTCCCCTTAGATAATCAATCGCTATTATTTCAAATTCTTCTTTCATAACTTATCTAGTTTCCAACTGTTGAAATATTCCTTTTAATTCCTTTAAAGCTCTATGAGCCTTTACTTTTGC
>CALBVX010000143.1 GCA_937969515.1 uncultured Croceitalea sp.
CCGCAGTAGGGTTTTTACTTGGTGCACTATTTCTGTTCGGATTGGATAAGGTGTTACCTCATTTACACATCAATTTTAAAGAGAGCGAAGCGGAAGGTGTAAAAACGCCATGGCACAGAACCACCTTGTTGACATTGGCAATTACATTACATAATATACCCGAAGGCTTGGCGGTTGGTGTTCTTTTTGGCGGGGTAGCGGCTGGTTTTGATGGAGCTACGATTGGCGGTGCGGTTGCACTTGCTTTAGGTATAGGATTGCAAAATTTTCCCGAAGGGTTCGCCGTAGCGATGCCTTTGCGCAGACAAGGCTTATCTAGAAGAAAAAGTTTTATGTACGGGCAGGCCTCTGCCATAGTTGAACCGATTGCGGCGGTTATTGGGGCTTGGGCGGTAATTACCTTTGAACCTATTTTACCATATGCACTAGCATTTGCCGCTGGGGCGATGATTTTTGTGGTGGTAGAAGAGGTAATACCGGAAACACAACAAGACAAGCATTCGGATATTGCCGTTATGGGCTTTATTGGGGGCTTTATAGTAATGATGACTTTGGATGTTGGGCTAGGGTAGTCGTGGATATTAAGTAAAGAAATATGAAAAAGTATATGCTTTTTGGCTTCTTGTGTTTTTCCTTGTTTAGCTTTTCACAAGCTGAAGTTGAAGCCATTCAAAATGAAATTGATAACGAAGTCTGGAAGCCTTTTCAGAATGCATTCGAAACTTTAGATGGCGAAGCGTTGAACGCTACCTATGCAGCGGAGGTGTTACGTGCAACCCCAAACGGAATCGATACGGATAACACTTTTAAAGCAGCTAACCTAAAGCGCTTTGAGCAGATCAAAAAAGATGGTGTTTCTATTGAATTGGATTTTTGGTTCGATAGCAGAAGAACCAACGAACATACTTCTTATGAGGTAGGCTTTTATCGCATTGCGTTTACCAATAGCAATAATGAAACGAACTTTAGCTTTGGGCAGTTTCATATTGTGCTAAAGAAGGTGAATGGTGCTTGGAAGATTACCCAAGATTGGGACACCGATACTATCAATGGCAAGAAAATTTCTTCGGTAGATTTTGAAAAACATAAACCATTAGAGTTTTAATTCTTCCAAAAGCAATCCATAATCGTATTGTAAATCTTCGTGGAGTAAAGTAATCTTCTTGGCAATAAAAACCAATTGCCTATCATATAGATTCATGAGCGTTGTATTTCTTTTAATGGAAGGATTGAAATTCTTTAATCGCTCACAGAAATAGAGCAGCAAGGCCACTTCAGTTTCTTTATTTCCAGAATATCGAATATATTTTTTAAGGGTCCTTAGAATCTTACGAACGCTTTTTTTAATATAGAAATAACTGTTGGTATTGATGAGTTCGAACTGTTCATCAATTTCAGCTTTAACCGTTTCAATATAGCCTTCCTCGCTATCAGATTCAAATAAAAGGTAGGTTAGTAGCTCTTTGTTTTCTTTTTTGAATCGCGCTAAACGTAAACATAATTGCAAAAGTTCATCGGTATCTCGATGTTGCAATTCCTTTTTCAGTTGCGATACGGTTGCTGCTTTCATAAAGGCAAAATACGTCACTTCGAGTGAAATTCTGCAAGAATTTTGTATCGATAAGTATTTTAAAGGGTTTTTACTTTCTTGTTTTTAAAAATCAAATTAGTAATTTGATACTCAAACCGTTTAAATAAGCTGCTTTTCAACTTCTTAAATAAGAAGCCCCATTAACATCAATAATGGTCCCTGAGGAATAGGCGGCCCCCTCGGAAGCCAAAAAGAGCACGGCATGGGCAACTTCTTTAGGTTGTGCCATACGTTTAAATGGAGATTCGCGCAACAGATTTTCTCTTTCTGCCGGGGTAAGGGTAACTGCGGCCATCTCGGTCTCTGTAAAGCCAGGGGCAACAACACCAATATAAATTTTATGTGGTGCCAAAGCTTTGGCCAATGATTGGCTCATGGCATTCAGAGCGGCCTTGCTTGCCCCATAAGCTGGCTTTGTTGGTTCACCACGAAATGCTCCACGGGAAGAAATATTTACAATGTTGCCCCCACCAGTTTTCATCATGGCTTTTGCGCCCCAATAGCACATATTTGATACTGCAAAAAGGTTGGTTTTAAAAGTGTCTTCCCATGCATTAGTCCAATGGTCAAAATCAACTTCATCAATTTTATGAAATATTGAAATACCGGCATTGTTGACTAAAACATCCAACTGTCCATAATGCGCAACAAAGTCTTCGACAAGTGCTTTTGTATCTTCTTTTTTAGAGACATCGTATTGGAAAAGACGATGTTCTTCACCTGTTAATTCAGCTAACGTTTTTTCTGCTTCTTCCGTATTACTTCTATAGTTAATTCCAACGCTTGCTCCTTTTTCAGCAAAGGCAATTGCTGTTGCTTTACCTATGCCTCTTGAAGCCCCTGTAATTAAAACATTTTTATTCTTAAAATTCATTTTTGAGTTCTTTATCAATTAGAATAATCAAAGTGTCGGTTTTTGCCTCCAAGTTTTTTAAATCTTTTAAAAGATCATCCAATTGCCAATGTCTATTCACATAATCGTTGCTTAATTGCCTGTCATTTAAAAGACCTGTATAATCTGACTTAAATGAATCACTACCATCTAACATTTCAGATAATGAAATGTATTGCTCACCTCTAGGGCGAATACGTTCAATCACAATACTTCTTACAACAGTCTCTAGATCTTTATATTTGTTGATAGACAATGGGTATTCAATTAAACCTTGTTTCAGTTTTGTGTTATTCACAAGGTCTAATTTTTCACTATTTATCACATTGTTTAATGATGCATCTATAAAATCAATAACCTTGTATTCTGGACCCCAAAAAAGAAGACTATCTAGAAAAGGGTTTTTTTGAACATTAAGGGTATCCTTTCGCAATAATTTTATCCATGTTAGCCCCAAATCTTTATGATATCTATGTTTTTCTATTCCTTCTTGAATTAACTTCTTATTTGCTTTAAAATCAGCGTATAGGGCTTTTAGAACTACTTTTTGTTGTTGCTTAAGTTTTCTCTCTTCATTCCAATTATTAATCTGCAAGGCTATTAAAATACCAATGACCACCAAAATAATTTCACCAATGGCATAAAGGAGGTATTTTGAGAATTTATTCTCTGAAAGTAGTTGTTGTCGAATTTTCCGAAAGAATTTTATCATTAATGTTTATTTAACTCTGCCTCAATTTCTTTGACAAGTATTTTCTGTTTTTCTACAAATTCTCTGAGTAACTGAGAAAATCGATATCTAACTTTTATATTATGGCTAATTTTTGGAACTAAACTAGAATCATTCAGAAGCGATTCATAATCTTGTGGCACCCATTTTTCATTTTTATAATCAAAAGTTTCTTCAAAATCTGGAGTTATAACTGGATACACATGATCAAAAAAATATACCAAATTTTGGTTGCTCAGATGTTCAGAAACTTCACTACTTCGTTTCATTTTTACTTGTTCTAGATTATAATGATCTACTATTTTTTTTCTAAGGACTTCATTATTAATAATATCAATGCCTCGAGACTCTAAAAGTTTAAATGCTGAGGTATTGAAATCAACAAAAAAGTATCGTACGACTCTTTCCCATAATCCATCTAATTCATTGTTATAAGGCTCCTTAGTCTTAATATGATGTAATAAGGTAGTTGTTAGATGTGCTGTTTTTACTTGAGATTTTATTTGATCTTCAAATTGTTGAATGTCTAATTCCAATGATTTTTTAATTTCAATTAAGGTAGATTTTTCAAGCATTCGCCCTTTGCGTTCTTCATTCCAATTATTAATTTGTAACGCTATTAAAATACCAATGACCACCAAAATAATTTCCCCAATAGCATATAAAAGATATTTTGAGAACTTGTTCTCTGAAAGCAGTTGTTGTCGAATTTTCCGAAAGAATTTAATCATTACTTATTGATGATGTTAAGAGTTTGAGTTATCCAATCTTCATTGTAATTTAGAAAGATTTCTGGTGATACCCCTATGGACTCATATTCTAAATATGGCTTATGTCTTTTTGAAGTCATTATAGCTACGAACTTTCCGCATGATAAAGGGTTAGAAACATTTTTCTTTTTCTCATACGCCAATGTACCCTGTGTTCTATCACCAATAACCTTAACATTAGGGAGCTTTTTAAGCTTGACCGCAAACTGCTCGGCATTACTGCCTGTATTATGATTCGTAAGTGCGTAGATTTTGTTTTTTTCTGAGTAGCTAGAAAGAATTTCTAAAAGAATATTTGAATTACGCTGTCCTCCCCCAGTATTATCTCTTAAATCAACAATTAAGTTAGGTTTAGTTAATGAATTCTGTAATGTTGCATAAAAAGCTTCTGCATCAGAAAGAGTTGGATAGAAAGAATCAAAACTACCAGCTTTAATATAAGTAGTTTCAGCATCTAATTCACTTCTAATAAATAGAGAATCTCTTTCTGGAGCAAGATGCCAAGGTTCGGTATTGAGGTCTTTTTTTAGACCAAGCTTTAAAAACATACCATGCTTAATCCGCTCTGATATTGCAACAAGGCGTTTACTTTTTCGTTGACCAAAAATAGTAAGGAACAAATCTTCACTAAAAGGAATTAAAGTATACATGATTTCGCCAGGTTGCCAATTAACTAAATCAGACTTTAATATTACAGCTACATATTTTTCATTCTTCTTAAAAAGTCCTAAGGTTACATAATTTGGTAACTTGTAGATACCTTCAACAACTTTAAAAGAACGCGTTTTTAAGTTTTGCTCTAGGCTGTCAAGATTAATCGTTGATTTTTCAATTTTTGGACCTTTTCCTTCTGGCATGCCAAAAACTTTTATATGATTATCATTTACGCCCAGCGTCAATTGATTAAGCAAAACCAAACAATCAAAGTCAGTTTTAATTTTTGATAGTTCTTGCTGAGCTATTTGGTGCGCTTTTAAATATTGACTTTTATGATCTTTAAATGCAGGTGTTTTACGCAGAAGTTCGTCAAGCTGGTTAAAATCTTTGGTGCAATCACATTGCTGTGTATAGCCTAAATTATAAATGAGCAGGCAAATTAATAGAATTGTGTAACGTGGATATCTAGGTTGTCTTTTCATAATTATTATCTAGTAATTATAATCCTATAATTGCAGCTTCCGCACAACGTTCCCCATCCATAGCGGCAGATACTATTCCTCCGGCATAACCCCCTCCTTCGCCACATGGAAAAAGACCTTCGATTTCCGGATGTTCCAATTTTTCATTTCTAGGTATGGTAATGGGCGATGAGGTTCTAGATTCGACTCCTACGATGTTTGCTTCTTCTGTGTAATAGCCTTTCATTTTTTTACCAAATTGCGCAAAGCCTTTTCGTAAACGCCCACCGATCAGTTTAGGAAATAAAGAATGCAAGGGCGCCGAATTTAAACCCGGTTGGTATGAAGTGGGGTTCAAATCTTGTGAAGTTTTCCCTTCCACAAAATCGGTCAAACGCTGGGCTGGTGCGACTTGACTTCTCCCCCCTGCGGTAAATGCCAATCGCTCTAAGGTTTTTTGATATTCCAGTCCTTTTAAAACACCATACTTTTCATAAGTGGGCAAATCTTCATCCACGTTAATTTCAACTACGATACCCGAATTGGCATAAAGATTATTTCGCTTCGAAGGTGACATTCCATTTACAACTACCTCGCCATTCGCTGTTGCCGCTGGAACAATAAATCCTCCCGGGCACATACAAAAAGAGTATACCCCACGATTATTAACCTGCTGAACCAAGCTGTAAGCTGCTGCTGGTAAAAGTTCGTTGCGTTTCCCATTGCAATGGTACTGAATAGAATCTATAATATGCTGTGGATGCTCAACGCGAACGCCCATGGCAAAAGATTTGGCTTTTAGGGCAATATTTTTTTTATGCAATAACTCAAAAATATCGCGGGCAGAATGACCCGTTGCTAAAATTACACGTTGTGTTTCTAATTCTTTCTCATTGTTTATAACAATGGAGTTGATGGTATTATCACGTAGATTAAAATCGGTCACTTTGGTATTAAAGTGCACTTCGCCACCGCATTTTATGATGGTCTCCCTAATATTCTCAACAATTTTGGGCAGTTTGTTGGTGCCGATGTGGGGGTGGGCATCTATCAAAATTTCTTCGGTTGCTCCATGAAAAACCAAACTCTCAAAAACACGGCGAACATCACCGCGCTTTAAGCTACGGGTATACAATTTACCATCGGAATAAGTACCTGCCCCACCTTCGCCGAAGCAGTAGTTGCTATCAGAATTTACCACATGGTCTTGATTAATGGCTTTAAGGTCTCGGCGTCGTTCTCTAACATCTTTTCCTCGCTCTAAAACGATAGGTTTATAGCCTAGTTCTAAACAGCGTAACGCGGCCCACATCCCAGCTGGGCCAAAACC
>CALBVX010000144.1 GCA_937969515.1 uncultured Croceitalea sp.
GCTCAGAAATTATGGCAATATGAGCAGTTGTACTGTCCTGTATGTTTTAGAGCAGTTTTTAGAGAAAGAAATAGCAAGCGGGGAACAAGGCCTTATTTTAAGTTTTGGTCCTGGTTTTTCTGCACAACGTGTTTTAATAGAGTGGTAATGAATTTGGATGATGAATATCCTTGGGCTTTAATTCTTGGCGGTAGCAGCGGCCTTGGTCTGGCAACGGCAAAAAAGCTAGGTTCGGAAGGCTATAATCTGATTGTAATACATAGAAATCGAAAGTCCCACTTAGAAACAATCAACAAGGCTTTTAAAGAAATTATTCAAAGTGGTGTTCGCTGTATCGGTTATAACGTGGATGCTACGAATACTGAGAAACAACAACACCTAATTGCTGAAATAGCACAATTATTACAAAGCGCTAGCATAAAAGTTTTGGTGCATAGTATTGCCAAGGGCAATTTAAAACCAATGTATTCCAATGATTCCTTAGAATTGCACAATCAAGATTTTCAATTGACCATCAATGCGATGGCCCTGAGTTTGTATGATTGGGTGAAATTATTGGTTAAAAATCAGTTGTTTTCTGAAGATGCACGAATTATTGCCTTTACCAGTGAAGGAAATAGTAAGGCTTGGCCGAATTATGCGGCAGTCGCTGCGGCCAAGGTGGCCTTAGAGGCTATTGTTAGAAATATTGCACTTGAATTTGCACCGATCGGTATTAAAGCGAATTGTATTCAAGCGGGAGTGACCGACACGAAATCGATGCGAATGATTCCCAATAGTGATATAATTGTTGAAGAGGCCCTGAAACGAAATCCTAATGGACGGTTGACAAGGCCAGAAGATGTCGCGGATGCTGCGTTTCTGCTTACAAAAGAAGAGGCCAAGTGGATTACCGGCACGGTTCTGAAGGTAGATGGAGGTGAAAGTTTACGGTAGATTTTGTCACACTGAGCTTGTCGAAGTGTTGAAAAAGATGGTGCCGTTTAACTGTCACACTGAGCTTGTCGAAGTGACATAATTAATTTAATAAAAAAAAGCGCTTATATCGAGCCTGCCAAAGCATTAAGTGATATTAGAAAGACCCATGAAAAAGTACTTTGTCTATATCTTATTATGTTCTGATAAATCCTATTACACTGGTGTAACCAACGACGTGTATTTAAGGGAGGGACAACATAATAAAGGAATAGATAAGAAGGCATATACTTTTAATCGCCGACCCGTGAAGTTGGTTTGGTTTCAAGAATTTGTGAGTCCTGACCAGGCCATAGCGAAAGAAAAGCAGCTAAAAGGCTGGAGCAGAAAAAAGAAAGAAGCTTTGATAAATAACAATTTAGAGGGTTTGCCCGAGCTATCTCGAAATAGTCTTCGACAGCACTTCGACAAGCTCAGTGTGACAGCTCAGACTGACAATTTTCAATCAATTATAGAAAAACTACCCTACCAAAATCCGTTTCTTTTTGTTGATTCCCTGAGTGCAGTCAATGAAAGTGGGGTAGTAGGGGAGTATACTTTTAACGCCGATGCTGGCTTTTACAAGGGGCATTTTAAAAATTTTCCGGTCACCCCTGGAGTTTTATTAACGGAATGCTGCGCTCAAATAGGGCTGGTATGCTTGGGAATATATTTTTTAGGCAAGGATATGGATAAAGACCTGAAAATAGGGCTTTCAAGCTCTGATATGGAGTTTTTACAACCAGTTTATCCTAATGAAAGGGTCACTGTACGGTCCGAATTGGTTTATTTTCGATTTCACAAACTCAAATGCAAGGTTAAGATGTACAATGCAAAAAACGAGGTAGTTTGTAAAGGGGTTATTTCAGGAATGTTCAAAGCCTCTCATGATGAAAAATAGAGTGGTAATAACCGGCCTTGGGGTATGCGCACCTAACGGAACGGGCATTCCTTCCTTTTCAAAGGCTATGGATGAGGGTGCTAGCGGCATTCAATTTTTTGAAGAATTAAAAAATCTAAATTTTTCATGTCAAGTCGCTGGAAAACCCAATATTAAAGAAATTAACCTTAATGATTACTTTAGTAAAGTACAACTGAAAGATTTAAACTCAAGCGGACTTGTTTACGGTGTGATTTCGGGCTTGGATGCATGGAAAGATGCAGGACTTGAAAGACAGCATCAAGAAAATCAGCCAGATTGGGAAAGCGGAATCATTTTTGGAACCGGAATTCTAGGTGTGGATAAGTTTCGAGAATCGATATATAAATTGGATGAGGGAAGCGTACGAAGATTGGGCAGTACTTCGGTAGTGCAGACCATGGCAAGTGGAATCAGTGCCTATCTAGGTGGTATTTTAGGAACTGGTAATCAGGTGACGACCAATTCGTCTGCCTGTACCACAGGTACCGAAGCTATTCTAATGGGTTATGAACGAATAAAATCAGGAAGTGCAAAACGAATGTTGGTCGGGAGTTGCAGTGATAGCGGACCCTATGTATGGGGCGGTTTTGATGCCATGCGTATTCTTCCAAGAAAATTTAATGATAATCCCAAAGCTGCAAGCAGGCCCATGAGTGCTTCGGCATCGGGTTTTGTGCCAGGAAGTGGGGCAGGGGCACTGGTACTGGAATCTCTTGAAAGCGCCTTGGACCGCAGGGCTGCAATTTATGCCGAACTATTGGGCGGTGCTGTAAATAGTGGCGGACAGCGGGCCGGAGGCAGTATGACAGCCCCAAATAATGAGGCCGTTCAACGATGTATACAAGAGGCGGTTAAGAATTCAAATATCGACGTCAAAGCTATTGATACGATTAACGGGCATTTGACCGCTACGACCAAGGATGCTACGGAAATTCAGAATTGGAGTAAAGCCTTAGGGTTATCTGGAAGTGATTTTCCCCTA
>CALBVX010000145.1 GCA_937969515.1 uncultured Croceitalea sp.
GTAGAGGTCAAATCTGGTATTTCAATTGAAGATAAAATTAAGGTTTGGAACGGAATCGAGTCTGAAGAGGATAACGACTAACCTTTTAACAAAACTTTTTAATATTTCTTGTAACAAATCTACAACTTGTAAGTCCTATTGACACAGGATTGCAAAGTTCTGTATAGCTAACAAACCAATCATCATGATAGAAATTAAAGATCTTCACAAATCCTATAAAATGGGGAGTAATTCCCTTCATGTTTTAAAAGGAATCAATTTTTCAGTAGAAGATGGCGAATTGGTCGCTATCATGGGATCTTCGGGTTCTGGAAAATCAACCTTGCTAAATATTCTTGGAATGCTAGACGAAGCGGACGAAGGAGAATATACCCTTGATAATGTTCCTATCAAAAACTTAAGTGAAACCAAAGCTGCTCAATACCGCAATAAGTTTTTAGGCTTTGTTTTTCAATCGTTCAATCTTATTAATTATAAGAGTGCAATGGAGAACGTAGCACTTCCTTTATACTATCAAAGGGTTGCTCGAAAAGAACGCACAGAAAAGGCGCTACAATATCTAGAAAGAGTAGGATTAAGGGAATGGGCAACACACTTGCCGAGTGAACTTTCGGGGGGTCAAAAACAACGTGTTGCCATAGCAAGGGCAATGGCGGCCGAACCTAAGGTGCTTTTGGCAGATGAGCCTACAGGAGCTTTGGACAGTACTACTTCGTATGAAGTGATGGATTTAATTCAAAAAATCAATGATGAGGGTAATACCATATTGGTGGTTACACATGAAGAAGATATTGCCCATATGTGCAAACGTATTGTACATCTAAAAGATGGGGTTATTGTAGAAGATAAAAAAGTAAAACAGGTTAGAGCAGCGGAGTATGTTCAGTAGAGATACTTGGAAAGAAATATTTGAAACTATTCGCAAGAATAAACTGCGAACCTTTTTAACGGGTTTTACAGTGGCGTTGGGTATTTTTATATATGTGGTGCTGTTCGGAATGGGCAATGGTTTAAAAAACACCTTTGCAAAGTTTTTTAATGATGATGCCCAAAATGTCTTCTTTGTATTCCCTGGTAGAACAACAGTTCCTTTTAAGGGATATAAAGCGAATAGAAGAATAGAATTCGAAAACGATGATTTAGTAGATATAGCCGAAAATTTCCCTATGTTCTTAGAGTACATAACACCTCGTATATCTAGAGGGGCATCGGTGACGTATAAAGAAGAATCTGATAATTATACTACAAGAGCAGTGGCCCCTGCACATCTTTTTGCGGAAAAAACCATAATTATGAAAGGGCGCTATTTGAATGAGACCGATATTATTCAAAAAACGAAGTATGCCGTTATTGGAAGGCTTGTAGAACAAGACCTTTTTAAAGGAGAGGAATCAATAGGAAAGTTTATAGATGTTAGTGGTAGTGTCTTTAAAGTTATCGGTGTTTTTCAAGATGATGGTGGCGATAATGAAGAACGCAATATTTATATTCCATATACTACAAGACAGCTTATAGAAAAAAATAACGATAAAATAGACCAGATTATATTGGCTTTTAAGCCAGAAATTGGATATGCGGGGGCGATGGCTTTTGAAGGGAAACTTGATAAATTCATCCGAAATAAAAAGATTATTAGCCCAAGCGACCCTAATGGTATTTTTATAAGAAACGTTGCTGATCAGTTTAAACAGAACCAGCAATTCGCAGGTGTTTTGCAGACCATAATTTCAATAATTGCTTTTGCCGTAATCATCTCTGGTATGATTGGTATTGGCAACATCATGGTGTTTATGGTAAAAGAACGTACTAAGGAAATTGGTATTCGCAAAGCTTTAGGAGCTACCCCAAGAAGGGTAACCAACGGAGTTATTTTTGAAGCCATATTTATTACCACGATTTCTGGATTTGTTGGATTGCTGATTGGGATTTTTGTATTGAGGTCAATAGGGGGTAAAACTTTGGAAGATGACTATTTCATTACCAACCCAGAGATTAATATCACTAATGCCATTTTTGTAACTATACTATTAATAGTTTTTGGAGCAGCTGCAGGATACCTTCCTGCAAGAAGAGCGGCCAAAATTAAACCTATAGTAGCTTTAAGAGACGAGTAAAATGAAACAACTATTCGACGGAAATACTTGGCAAGAAATTTTTCAGTCTATTCGAAAGAATAAATTGCGGACCTTCTTAACTATGATAGGGGTTTTTGTAGGAATCTATATTTATATTGGCTTGTCAGGGGCTTCAAAAGGTTTGGATAACGGTTTTGAGCGTCAGTTTGAGACTATAGCAAAAAATAGCCTATTTGCTTGGGGGCAACGAACAAGCATACCTTATGCAGGTTTTAAAACGGGGCGTCAAATACAACTAAAATTAGGAGACGTTGAAGTGCTCTATAATAGAGTTCCAGAAATTGAAACAATCGCCCCTCGCAATGTTAAAGGCATTTTTGGTTCTAATCCTGGCATTATTACAAGAGGGTTAAAGTCTGGAAATTATGCCGTATACGGCGATTTTCCTGATTTTGCAGATATAGCCACAAAGAAAATCTATGATGGGGGCCGTTTTATCAATGATGAAGACATTGAGCAGGCAAGAAAAGTATGTGTAATAGGTGAGCGTACCCAAAAGGAATTGTTTGAAGAAGATGAAGACCCTATAGGAGGTTATATTAGAATCGATAACATCTATTTTCAGGTAGTTGGCGTGCACAAGTTTACTCCGGGTGGCGGTTTCGAAAGTGATAGCGATATCTACATACCCTTTGCTACATTTAAAAAATTATATAATACGGGAGATAATGTTTCTTGGCTTACCATTGCCGCTTATGATGATGCAGATGTTGTGAAGGTAGAGGAAGATATCAAAGCTACTTTACGAAGTATACACAATGTAAGCCCAAAGGATGAAAGAGCTTTCGGTTCTTTTAACCTTGGTGAAATTTTTAATAAGATTATGGGCTTTTCTAGTGGTATGACCTTCTTATCATTGATAGTAGGCATTGCTTGTATTCTTGCAGGGGTTATCGGTATTGGTAACATTTTATTAATCTCCGTTAAAGAGCGCACCAAAGAATTAGGTGTTAGACGAGCATTGGGTGCAACCCCTTCTGAAGTGCGTAATCAAATTATTATTGAAGCACTAACCCTAACCCTATTAGCAGGTATTATAGGTATCATATTTGGCGCATTAACGCTTAAAATAATTGATGCCTTGACCAAAGGTGGAGACTTCCCCTATGCTAATCCAACGGTGCCAATACCATATGTGATAGGGTCACTTTTATTAATGGTCGTTCTAGGCGTGCTAATAGGATTAATTCCGGCTCAAAGAGCTGTAAGCATAAGACCAATAGATGCTCTAAGAGAAGAATAACTAAATAACAACTATAAAACTAAATTGACATAAAATGAAGAAAATTTTAAAATGGGTAGGACTTGGAGTATTGATACTCGGTGCATTATGGGCTGCAGCTTTTTTTGTGAAGTCCAATGGTAAGTCCGCTATCGAATACGAAACCCACAATCCTTTTATATCCAGTATCGAGAAGAAAACTGTTGCTACCGGAAAGGTCATACCTGAAGACGAAATTGAGATAAAACCTCAAATTTCGGGTATCATAGACAAAATTTATTTAGAAGAAGGTGTGACGGTAAAAGCAGGTGATTTAATCGCCGTAATTAAAGTAGTTCCTAATGAGCAGGCCTTAAATCAGGCTAATGGCCGTGTAAGAAATGCCGAACTGGCCTTAAATAACGCTAAAATCGAATATGACAGAAACAAAACGCTTTTTGATAAAGGGGTGATTTCGAGTCAAGATTTTAATAATTTGGCTTTAACCTATAATCAGGCACAGCAAGAGGTTAAAAATGCTCGAGCAGATTATCAGATCATTAGACGAGGTTCAGCAGGTGGGTCATCTAGTGCTAATACAAACATTAGAGCTACAGTGGATGGAACCATTTTAGAAATACCAGTCGAGGAAGGTGATCAGGTAATACAAAGTAATAACTTCAACGATGGTACTACTATTGCATCAATAGCAGATTTGAGTAAAATGATTTTTGAAGGTAAAGTCGATGAAGGTGAAGTAGGGAAGTTGGAAGTTGGAATGCCTTTAGAGATAAGTTTAGGCGCAATTAGTGATAAGAAATTTGACGCGAACCTTAAGTTTATTGCACCAAAAGGAGTTGAAGAAGCTGGTGCGGTACAGTTTAAGATAGAAGGTGATGTAAAAGTTGACGAAAGTGTAATGATACGTGCCGGTTACAGTGCCAATGCCTCTTTAATTCTCGAGAAAAAGGATAGTATTTTGGTTATTCCTGAAGCGTTACTTCAATTCGATAAATCTACCAATAAACCTTATGTGGAAATTGCGACTGGAGAGCAGCAATTTGAGCGTAGAGACATAGAAATAGGAATTTCAGATGGGGTAAACGTAGAAATTGTTTCTGGCCTTGAAAAAGACGATAAGGTTAAGCAATGGAATAAAACAGAGCCTATTAAAAAAGGTTTAGAGGAAGATGAGGAAGAGGACTCTGAAGAAACTGCCGAATAACCAATTTACAAACCGAAAAATCAAAAAACGAATGAGACATACGTTAACCTTACTACTAATCATAGGATCTTTATTTTCCGTTAACGGACAAATGAAGAAATGGACACTTGAAGAGTGTGTTACATATGCTGTTGACAATAACCTTACTATTGAACAGTTTGAATTGGATCTAGAAAACGCCAAAATTGATAAATCGGACGCATTGGGCAATATGTTACCGAATCTAAACGCAAATGCTAATGCTTCCAAAAATGTTGGTTTTACTATTGTAAGTACTTCAAACGCACCGGTAACTGGTAATCAAACTACATTTAATACAAATGGAGGGTTTAGTTCTAATGTAACGCTCTTTAATGGCCTTAGAAATATAAAGCAAATGCATAGGGCTAAAATGAATGCAATTGCAAGTCAATATCGCCTAGATGATTTGAAGGACGATATTCGGTTGAACGTTGCCAATGCTTATTTACAAGTATTGTCAAACAAAGAAGCCCTAAAAGTTTCTCAGGCACAATTTGCAGTGACAGAGCAAGATCTAAAGCGCACCAAAGAACTAGTAGAGTCAGGAGTTTTACCTCGTGGCGATTTGTTGGAAATAGAAGCGACTGCAGCTAATCAAGAGCAACAAATTGTGAATGGTGAAGGTTTGGTTTTAATTTCAAGAATAAACTTAGCGCAGTTATTACAGATTACGGATTATGAAAATTTCGATATAGCTGATGAAGCATTTGATATTCCACCATCTGATATTTTAAATAATTCTGCTAAAAGTATTTTTGCTAAGGCTTTGGAATTTAGAAATGATATTAAGTTTTCTCAATCCAATGTAGATTTGGCAGAGAAAGATTTAGAAATAGCAAAGGGAGCTTATATGCCAACTTTAACAGGTTTTTTTAACTATGGTACTAGATATTCAGATGCTACTGGTCCAATTCCCGATGGTGCGGGTGGTACCTTTACTCCAGGATTTATTGACCAATTATGGATTTTTGATGGAATTTCTTATGGGGCGCAACTTAATGTACCAATCTTTAATGGTTGGAGCACTCGTAATAATGTAAAACGTTCTAAAATTTCTTTAGAAAGAGCCAAGCTGCAGTTCGAACAAGATAAATTGGCTCTAGAATCAGATATTCAACAAGCCCATGTAAATGTTACTACATTTTACAAAGCTTATGAAGCTGCTGAAAAAACTCTGGAGGCACGCAGACTGGCTTATGATTACGCTAAGGAGCGTTACGATGTAGGATTAATGAATGCTTTTGAATTTAGTCAAGCACAAGCACGTATTGATAATGCCGAGGCTACCGTTATTAGAACAAAATATGATTATATTTTCAGATTGAAAATATTAGAGTTCTACTTCGGAGTACCACTTTCGTTGAACTAAGAGTTATCTTTGCGGTCGTTATGGCCAAAATAATAAACTTAGAAACCGCAACTACAAATTGTTCGGTTAGTATTTCCGCAGATGGTAAGCTAGTTAGCGTTAAAGAGGAAAATACGCCTAATTATTCCCATTCAGAGCAATTACACATATTCATAAAAGAAGCCTTAGAGGAGGCTTCTTTTTCATTTTCAGATATCGATGCTATTGCAGTAAGTAAAGGCCCAGGCTCATACACAGGATTAAGAATTGGAGTGTCTGCGGCAAAAGGCCTATGTTTTTCACTGGACTTGCCGTTAATTTCTGTTCCAACTTTAGAAAGTATGGCAAACCAACTTCATATTGGGCCAAATGAAATTATTATTCCGGTTTTGGATGCGCGAAGAATGGAGGTCTACTCTTGTGTTTTTGATGATTCACATCATGAACTTAGAAAGACCAAGGCCGAGATTATTGATGAAAATTCATTTGCGGAATACTCAGGCTTTAAGAAAGTTCATATAATTGGGAGTGGGGCTGAAAAATGCCAAGAAGTTCTGAGTCATTCAAATTTTCAATTTTATAACGAAACCTTTCCATCGTCTAGAGAAATGTCAAAATTGGCACAAAAAAAATTCGAAGTAAGCGACTTTGAAAATGTCGCCTACTTCGAACCTTATTATTTAAAGAACTTTATCCTTCAAACAAAAAAAAATAGTTTTACTTAATACTATGCATGACACGTTGTGGAAATGGAATTTCAATTCCTGCTTCGTCAAAACGTAATTTAGATTCTTCGTGAACATAGAATTTGGCCTGCCAAAAATCCTCATTCTTTGCCCAAAATCGTAAGGACAGATTAACTGAACTATCCCCCAGAGAACCAACATAAACCTCAGGAGCAGGCTCGGTTAAAATGGTATCATTATCGGCACATATTTGTAGTAAAATCTCCTTGGCTGTTTTTATATTGGAACCATAGCCAATTCCTACAGCGTAGTTATCTCGTCTAATCGGTTCGGCATTATAATTTATAACATTCCCATTTGAAAGCTGACCGTTTGGCACTATGGCCAATTGATTTCCAAAGGTGGTAAGTTTGGTATTGAAAATAGAAATTTCTTTAACGGTGCCATCTACCCCTTGTGCAGAAATAAAATCACCCACTTTAAAAGGTTTGAACAACAATATTAAAACGCCACCGGCGAAATTGGCCAAAGATCCTTGGAGTGCCAACCCAATTGCCAGCCCCGCCGCACCTAACATCGCGACCAAAGAGGAGGTTTTTACCCCTAGTTGGGTTACCACAAGTACAAATAGTACAATCTTTAAGGTGATGCTGATAAAACTCTGTAAAAATGTCTCTAAG
>CALBVX010000146.1 GCA_937969515.1 uncultured Croceitalea sp.
CTCAGGGCGATTTAAAACACAACGAGACTATATATCCACACGCACCACAAAACAAAAGCACCGAAGCAATAAAAAAACTGAGCTCTTTGGTAGATGCCCATAAAATTGAGGCAATTGCCATCGGCAACGGAACGGCATCACGAGAAACGGAACACTTGGTGAAAAAGATTCATTTTAAAAACCCCATCGAGGTTTTTGTAGTCAGTGAAGCGGGAGCATCGATCTACTCTGCCTCTAAAATTGCACGTGAAGAATTTCCGAATTATGATGTTACCGTACGTGGAGCCGTTTCTATAGGCAGACGTTTGGCCGACCCGCTGGCAGAATTGGTAAAAATAGACGCCAAATCTATCGGTGTTGGTCAGTATCAACATGATGTTGACCAAAATAAACTACAAACATCTTTAAATGCCGTAGTAGAAAGTTGCGTAAATGCTGTTGGTGTGAATATCAATACGGCAAGTGTTCCGCTCTTAAGTTATGTATCCGGCATTGGCCCAAAATTGGCTGAAAATATTGTTTCTTTTAGAAATGAACATGGCCCTTTTTCTGATAGAAATACCATAAAAAAAGTACCCCGTTTAGGCGGTAAGGCTTTTGAGCAAGGAGCAGCTTTTTTACGTATTAAAAATGGAGCCAATCCTTTGGACAATTCCGCAGTCCACCCTGAAAGCTATGCTTTGGTAAAACAAATGGCGAAGGACCAAAAACTACCTGTTTCAGATTTAATAGGTAATGGAAGCGTGTTAAAAAACATTCCGCTAGAAAAATATTGTACGGACAGTGTTGGTCTCCCAACACTAGAGGATATTACCAAAGAATTGGAAAAACCAGGTTTGGATACGCGTGAAAAAGCCAAGGCTTTTACTTTTAATCAAAATATTAAGAACATTACGGACCTAAATGAAGGGCAATTGCTTCCTGGAATTGTAAATAACATCACCAATTTTGGGTGTTTTGTTGATGTCGGCATTAAGGAAAGTGGACTAATACATGTTTCTAACCTTGCGGATACTTTTGTAAAAGATGTAAACGAACATGTTCATTTGCATCAGCAGATTATTGTAAAAGTATTGTCAGTGGATGTACCCAGAAAACGTATACAATTGGCACTACATAAAAATTAGTGGGCGGCACGCTCCAAACGGTCGTTAATGCTTATTCCAAGACCCTCTTCTGGGAAACGTTCTGCTATGATCAAATCAAAATGCATTTGATCTAGCTCATGCAAGGCTGAAAACAGATGTTGTGCAGCTTCATCCAAACTTTTTTGTTCTGAAAGTACTTTTACAGTGCAGTTTTCATAATTAGTCTTGAAAAAACTAAGTACGCCAATTTTCAGATGAGCATGCTCCTCAATGGTTTCAGCAACAGTATCACTTATCATCAATTTTGTACTTGGCGCATAATGCTTCAGTAGCATTCCAGGGGCAACAGGGGCTTTTTCTTCTTTGGTCAATAGTTTGACCTGGCCTACACATTCCTTAATCGCTGCAATAGCAATACCGCCTTTTCGATATACCGTAGGTATACCAGCCTCAAAGCCTACAATTGTTGACTCAAGGCCAACTTCGCAAGGCCCACCTTCCAAAATCGCTGGTATTTTGGAGCCAAAATAAGAAGCTACGTGTTGGGAAGATGTAGAACTAATTTTGGTAAAGGGATTAGCACTAGGCGCTGCCAAAGGAAAATCAAGACCTTGTAGCAGAGCTCTAGTAACTCGGTGCTTTGGCATACGAATACCCACAGTAGATTTTCCGGCAGTAATCAAATCGCTGACTCCCTCTTTTTTGGGTAAGATAAGTGTTAAAGGTCCGGGCCAAAAAGTGTTCATTAGGGCTCTTGCAGCTTCAGGCACTTCCTTGACCAAAGCATCAATTTGTGATATATCATGAATGTGAACAATAAGTGGGTTGAACAAAGGCCTCCCCTTCATTTCAAAAATCTTTTTTATCGCCTCTTCTTCATAAATATTACCTGCCAAACCATAAACCGTTTCGGTCGGTATGGCAACAATCTCATTGTTTCTTAACAGCTCTTGGCAATAGGCAATATCTTCTGTGATAACACTTTTCATTCCGCAGCAAAGATAATGCAGCCATATGGTTTCATCTGTATGACGTTAGAAAATAAGCCCTACTCTTTGTTATGAAACTTTGAAGCTAGATCTTTGTCCTCAATATGCTCAAAATAGCCTTTCATCCTATTTACAAACACCCCTTACCCGAAGGGCATCGGTTTCCGATGATAAAGTATGATCTGCTTCCTCAACAACTACTTTATGAAGGCACTTGTGATGAAGCTAATTTTTTTGAGCCAACTTTTCCTAAAGATGAGCATATTCTAGCAATCCATACAACATCTTATTACGAAAATCTACTAAGCTTAGCAATTAAACCAAGTGCCGCTAGAAAGATTGGTTTTCCACTTTCTGAAGAACTCGTATCAAGAGAACGTATCATCGCCGACGGAACCCTAAAGTGTTGCGAATTTGCCCTCGAAAATGGTATTGCAATGAATATTGCCGGTGGCACTCATCACGCCTATACAAATCGTGGTGAAGCATTTTGCATGCTAAATGATCAAGCTATTGGAGCGCGATATCTTCAATCAAAAAAATTAGCTGAAAAAATCTTGATCGTAGATTTAGATGTACATCAAGGTAACGGCACGGCAGAAATATTTCACAATGATGCTTCGGTCTTCACTTTTTCCATGCATGGGGCGTCGAACTATCCCTTTAAAAAAGAAGTTTCAGATTTGGATATTGCTTTAGAAAAAGGAACAAATGATAAAACCTACCTAACCATTTTAAAAGATACCTTGCATAAGCTAATTGCTAAAGAACGACCCGATTTTATTTTTTACCTCTGCGGAGTAGATATTTTGGCTTCGGATAAACTTGGGACCTTAGGTATGACCTTGGAGGGCTGTTTGGAGCGCGACCGTTTTGTGCTTCAAACCTGTAAAGACCTCAAAATCCCAGTTCAATGTAGTATGGGTGGCGGGTATTCACCAGATATTAAAGTAATTGTCGATGCCCATGCCAATACCTTTCGTTTGGCCCAAGAAATCTTCTTTTAAGGCCCGATATTTAGGTTAGCTTAAATCCTTATCTTGTTGGTCAAATCAACCATCATGAAAAAACTAAATCTACTTCTATCACTACCCCTTTTTGCAATAAGCTTCATTATTTCTGCCCAACCATCGGACAAAGCAAAAGAGATCGCTTCACAAATTGTTAAAGAGGCAAATGAAAATTCACAATTGGAAAATCTCGCCCATGAATTATTGGATGTTATCGGCCCCCGTTTGGTAGGCACACCACAAATGAAGAAAGCGAATGACTGGGCGGTAGCCAAATATGGCGATTGGGGCATTTCGGCCAAAAATGAAGAATGGGGAAAATGGCGGGGATGGGAACGTGGCATCACCCATGTAGATTTGGTATCTCCAAGAGTAGTTAGTTTAAGCGGTATGCAGTTGGCCTGGAGCCCCAGTACCGATAAAAAAGGAATTACTTCAGAACTGGTTCTAATTCCTGATGTGGCCGATTCTTTGGCATTTTCAAAATGGCTGCCCAATGTCAAGGGCAAGATAGTTATGGTGTCTATGCATCAGTTGACTGGTAGACCAGACTATAACTGGGAAGAATTTGCTACCGAAGCTTCATTCGAAAAAATGAAAAACGAACGTGACGCCCATACCAAGGCTTGGCGCGAACGTATTCGAAAAACAGGATATAGCTCAAGAACGATTAATGCAGCTCTTGAAAAAGCAGGCGCCATCGGCATAATGCAGTCACGATGGTCCAGAGCTTTTGGCGCAAACAAAATCTTTAGCGCGAATACCAAAAAAATACCGGTAATCGACCTCTCTTTAGAAGATTATGGAATGCTCTATCGTATGGTGGAAAACGGTGACAAACCAATAATCAAAGTTGTTGCAGAATCAAAAGAGTTGGGTACGGTATCTACTTTTAATACCATTGCAGAAATAAAGGGTAGTGAACTGCCCAATGAATATGTAATTCTATCTGCACATTTTGATTCTTGGGACGGAGCCACTGGAGCAACCGATAATGGTACTGGTACAATTACCATGATGGAAGCCATACGAATTCTTAAGAAAGTTTATCCCAACCCCAAACGCACCATTCTTGTTGGCCTTTGGGGAAGCGAAGAACAAGGCCTAAACGGGTCAAGGGCGTTTGTGGAAGACCACCCCGATATTGTTGAAGGTGTACAAGCCCTTTTTAATCAAGATAACGGTACTGGAAGAGTGGTGAGGCTTTCCGGACAAGGTTTCTTGAATGCTTATGATTATTTGGGCAAATGGTTGGAAGCCGTACCAAAAGAAATTACCGATGAAATTGAAACTACATTCCCTGGAGTACCAGGTGGTGGCGGTTCTGATTACGCCTCTTTTGTAGCGGCCGGCGCTCCAGCATTTTCATTGAGCTCGTTAAGTTGGAGCTATTGGAACTATACCTGGCACACCAACCTCGACACCTATGATAAAATTGTATTTGATGATGTTAGAAACAATGCGATTTTGACCGCTATTTTGGCGTATATGGCAAGCGAAGCTCCCGAGAAAACCTCAAGAACAAAATCGGTACTGCCCTTAAATTCAAGAACGGGAGAACAGCGCACTTGGCCTACCCCACGTTCACCACAACGTGATGGCGGAAAGCTAGATTAGCTTATTTAAACTCTTTTCAAATTTTGAATTCGATAAGGGTAAATACCCCGTCTAGCTAACATGTTTTCGTAACTTTACAAAAAATTAGTACACATGTTATCGAAGAAATTAGAAAAGGCACTTAACGAGCAAATACGAATAGAAGCAGAATCTTCACAAACCTACCTTTCTATGGCATCTTGGGCAGAAGTAAAGGGTCTTGAGGGTGTTGCAGGCTTCATGTACGGGCATTCGGATGAAGAACGTATGCATATGCTAAAATTGGTGAAGTATGTTAACGAACGTGGTGGTCATGCTAAAATATCTGATTTAAAAGAGCCAGAAACCGAGTTCGGAACTTTAACCAAAATGCTACAGAAATTATATGATCACGAAGTTTTTGTTTCGCAAAGTATTAATGAATTGGTTCATGTGACCCTTGAGGAAAAAGACTATGCAACCCATAATTTTCTACAATGGTATGTAGCCGAGCAATTAGAAGAAGAAGCTTTAGCAAGAACTGTACTTGACAAAATAAACTTGATTGGTGATGATAAGGGAGGACTCTATCTTTTCGACCGAGACATACAACAATTGACAGTTGAAAGTGCTGCTTCGGAAACAATGGGGGAATAATTTTAACACTTAAGCTTATTTAGATTAATTTAAAATAGCATATTTTTGTACCATTCTGTTTTAGAAATGGGCAAAAAGAAAAAGAAATCCGCTAAGAAAAAAGCACAGCTCAAAGAGCTTTTACCCAGCAATTGCAAAACCAAATGCTGCAAAAAGTTCAAAAAGGGAGAAAACAAGCGCTGTAAGCGATGTCCTTGCTATGATTTACTCAAAAAAGTAGCTTAATTATTTATCCTTTACAAAACTCAGCCCTTCAAGGTAGTCACCACTCGTATAGCGGTCGATGTATGTGGTTGCATGTTTCAAGAAAAGTGTGCTATGCCCACATTTTAATGAACAGGCTGCCTGATGGTCTTTATAGAATTTTATTTTGTGCTTTAAGTAAAACTGATAGGCCAATATATTTTTATCCGCTAAGGCGTTTTCAAAAGATTCTTGGTCTTTCCAAAAATCACGTTCGTCCTCCGCGCTTAAAAAAGTATAGCTAAGTTCGTATTTGGCATCTTTTTCGGCCAGTGAAGCGTAAAACGCTTCAGTACTCATAAGACGCTTTGTTTGACCTAATACTCCTAAAGGAAGTATCAGCAAAGCAAATGCTATGAGTTGTAACTGTTTCACAAAATTGTTTTTTAATAAGACGAACTACATGCCATTAAGTTGCATTGATTTATTTAATTTATTGTTAAAAATTAACCCATAAAAAGAAAGAGGGCAAAATGCCCTCTTTTCTCGATAGTATGTACTTGAGTTTATTTACCCAACATCAAAAGCTCATTGCATCTTACTTCGGTGATATAGCGCTTTTCACCTTCTTTGGTTTCATAAGAACGGTGTATTAGTTTTCCTTCTACGGCTACTTGTTTTCCTTTGGCTAAATAATTTTCTACTATTTCTGCAGTTTTACCCCAAGCAACTATATTGTGCCACTGCACATCTTCCACTTTTTCTCCTTGAGCATTTTTATAGCTTTCACTGGTTGCGATAGAGAATTTGGCCAATTTGTTACCATTTTCCATGTTTACAATTTCTGGGTCCTGCCCTAGATTACCAATCAACTGTACTTTGTTTTTTAATGCGTTCATCTTTCTAATTTTTATGGTTTAACAGTTAATACTATCAAGCCACCTTGACTTGACACTGCAAACCTAAAACGGGCAAGAAAGAAGATTCGGTTTGGAAGCATTTATTTTCGTTTGTAAACGTTTGTAGTCGTTTGTATCAGTATATAGATGCCTCCACATAGGCATCTATATACGAAAAGGAACTAAGATTTTTTTCAGATTAAGGATGCAATAAAAGCAATAATTTAAAGTTTTATAAGAGTATTCTTACAGGTTTTGGTTAGATTTGGGGAACTTTCATTACTAAGGATACATTGACAATTCCATAATATAGGGTAAAGGTCGCTTGGCTTTTACCCTTTTTTTTGTTTTATCCCTATCCCATAATATATAGATCCCCTAAGAAGGGAACTATATACAATTCAATCTTATTTAACGATGATTCAACCTAAAGTAATTCTATTTTTCGCTGAACAGGCACATCTTTGAATCAGAATTCATCAACCTTAAAAACAAATATATGTCACCAACAGAAGTATTTTCCGTAACTAATCTCGCCGCCATGCCCATGTGGCTTCTTATGATTTTTCTACCCAAGTGGAAAGTCACCCGATTCTTAATCGATTATAAAATAATTCCACTGACACTGGCCCTAGTCTATGCCATCTATATTTTCATAGCCATCAAAGCAGGAGGCGGAATGGACTTCGGTAGCTTAGCATCGGTCATGCAATTATTTACTGCCGAAAATGCTGTTCTAGCAGGTTGGGTACATTACCTCGCCTTTGACCTTTTGGTGGGCATGTGGATGTTGGACCAAAACAAAACGTTAAAAATTCATCAACTCTTAATGGCTCCATGCCTACTGGGCACTTTTATGCTAGGCCCAATAGGGTTTTTAGCCTTTATGATCATCAAAACCATTAAAACGAATCAGCCATGAAATATCTAAACCAAATACTCAATCCCGTAAAAAAAGCAAGTCCCATTCTTTATTGGGTGGTCATACTTCATGTCATATTTGCAATAATATGTGCAATAGGGTTGGCCATAGACGACAGAACCCTTATGGGCATTAATGTATGGATAAAGCCATTAAAATTCTCCATCTCTGGAGGCATCTATATTCTTACCCTGGGTATTTTAACGACACTTTATCCCTATTCAAAAAGAAAGCGTAGTATTATAACAAATGTTGTTGCCATAACCTTATTGTTAGAAATTGGCATTATCATCTACCAAGCGGCAAGAGGTGTACAATCGCACTACAATATCTCTTCCCCCTTTGACGGAATTCTATTTGCGGCCATGGGAATTTTAATCGCAATAAATGTCTTGATCATGGTATTGTTTATCTTCGATACGATACGCTTAAAACTAAATACAGCCAAATCAATTCAATGGGCCATATTACTAGGTTGGATAATTGTAGTGTTCGGCAGTTGGGTTGGCGGTCAAATGATAAGCCAAATGGCACATAATGTTGGTGTTGCTGATGGTGGGGCCGGTCTACCATTGGTAAATTGGAGTACCATTGCCGGTGATTTAAGAGTAGCGCATTTTTTTGGCCTACACGCCATACAGGTAATTCCGTTATTTGCACTATGGGTCACTAAAAAATGGAACTTTACGAACAAAAACCAAATTCTAGCGGTTACCATTTTTGGATTACTCTATGCGGGTTGGATAGCGTATACTTTTTATCAAGCCAAAATGGGTATGGCCTTGATTCAATTATAATACAACGAAAATGCTTTTTAACAAAGAGAAAAGAATAAAATACTTAGGCTTCAATGACTTTTGGTTTGCAACTATTGGCATCCTATTTCTAAGTTTTATCACCGATTTTCTTTTTAATAATTCATTTGTTCGTTTTCCCTTTATTGAGGCAGCAATCAATTGGAGCGTATCTTTATTTTTCACCATTTGCGACTGGCTTGTTATTAGAAGTGTTATTATTCTCCTCCGAAAAAAATACCCAAACCTTAGTGATGTAGGCAAACGGCTTGTCCTATTATTTTTAACTATTGTTAGTACGGTTCTTATTGTAGACTTTATCGGAAATAGAGCCTTGTCGTTCATTTTTGAAGATTTCAACGGTAAAACTTCTTCAAAAGTTCTTGTGCCAGTTATAATTATCAGTACTATGACCATGGCCATATATGAGGCCATCTACTATTATGTGCGATTTAAAAAATCAATCATAGAAAAAGAACAGGCCAAACAGGCAATGGTTCAGGCCGAATTGGACACCTTAAGAAACCAGGCTCAACCACATTTTCTATTCAATACACTTAATACCTTAAGGGATATCATAGATCAAAATTCTAAAGAAGATGCCAAAGAATTTGTAGACAAAATAGCCAACGTCTATCGGTTTATACTAGAA